>JALTOP010000208.1 GCA_027000105.1 Planctomycetaceae bacterium
AGATTCGTGCAACGAAACAGCACAGAAATCAAACAGAGCAGAACCAAAGGAGTAAACAGCGGGTACCGTGCAATCGTCAGGCGAACCGCGTGTCGAAATCGGCTTTTGTAAGATCTTTTGCAGTATGTAGACATTGAAGTTCCCGTAAACAGGCCTTTCACCTGATTTTTGTCGCCCCGTTGAAATGTTCTCGGGCGACTGGACGAAAAGTATCTGCATCCGATCGCAACGGCGAGGACGCCCGAAACACCTCGTACTGTCTCTTTCGGGTGCCTCCCAACTCGACAGAGATCGTTCCAAGCGAATCCCATCGGGAATAGCATTGCTTTAACGATTCAGGCAGCTTCGGATCTACTTCAGCAATAACGATCGCTTCCGGGTTTTGGGCGGGATCGGGGCGATCCCATAAATCGTACTGGCACTGCACACCTGCGTCATCCTGAGACCAAAACGGTATCATCGGTTGACCAGGAAGATAAAAAGCCAACGCGGAAGTGATGTCTCGACCGGCAGTAGAAATAATGACCGGTTTATGCGAACTGTCCCGGCTGATACGTTCTTTCTGCAATTTGTCGAAACGAACAGCCAATTCTTTCCAGCCTCGTAAACGAGCTGTGATATCGACCGGGCTTCCCGCCAACGGAGAAACCGGAACGATCGTGATCGCCGCGTAGGTGGCCAAACTGAAAACCAAACCTGTCTGCCAGGCTCGTTTCAGAACGGCGGTTCGATCCCTGAACAAATCGGTCAACGTGGAACGCCCCAACAGAACCGCTGTTGTCAGCACAACGCCCGCCGGATAGCAGGCCGCTGGCCAATTCGGCTCCAATCGACGGGTTGCGCTCAGCAGGATAATCCCCGCCAACGGAACTCCCGAAAAACAGAGCAGATACCGCTCAGCATCATTCAACTTCGGAAACTGTCGAAACCCTGCGTACAGCGTCGCCATCACTGCAAACCACAACACAGGCGATACCACACCAACCTGTCCGAGAATGAATTCGCCGAACCTTGCCAATCTGGTCGAAAGAGAAACCGAAACATCCTGAAAATGCGAAGCTGTATGCTCAAACGTAATCCAGTCGTGCTGATAGTTCCAGTAGAGAACGGGCAGCAGAAACATCAGGCCCAGAATCGCCGTTCCCCAAACACGAGGGGAAAGGCACAGGTGTCTGCGAGAAGGCGTGATCAACAGGAACAGTCCCCCCAGCGGAAGGAAACCGAGCATTGTCTGTTTGGAAAGCAGGCCCAAACCGAGCCACAAAGCTGTCAGGCCGCATAACGATAAAGGCGGTTTCTGCTCACTGGTCATCATCCAGAAGCTGTATAACGCAGCAGCCCAGAAAAACAGGAAGGGCGCATCGATCGTCATCACAAAACTCATCGCTGCCTGTCCCGGCGTCAATGCCAACAGAATGACAGCAAACAGACCGACACGAAAGGCAAACAGCCGGGCACCGAGTTTGAAAATCCAGATCAATCCCAATGTCCCGAATAGCGCAGCCGGAATGCGGACTGCAAATTCATTCGCACCAAAGAATGAACGTGATAGCCAGTTGATCCAGGCGATCATCGGCGGTTTACTGTAATACCCGTAATCGAGTCGGCGAGACCAATCCCAGTAGTACGATTCATCTGCAATCAAATCGACTGGCGACAGGACAATAAAACTCAGGCGCACAATGAACAGCACACCCAGAAACCACCACAAGGGATACTCCGAAATCGATTGCCGAAATCGCGATCCTGTCGAGACAGATCCCCGAAACATCCTGTTTGACAAGGCATTAACAGTTGACATCATTTACCACTTGATAAATCAATTTAATTTGACTGGTTGATAACTTGACCTGATTGATCTGATTTTTCCCGACTCGATATTTTTTTCCCGACTCGATATTTTTGGCAGAATGAAGCAGACCATCGTCAAACCGCTTACTCAGGTTTCAACGGAATCCATCAACCAGACTGCGAACGGAACAACAAAAAATAACGGTAACCAGGCGGCTTGAACCGGCTCGCTGATGTGATACGCAGGAAGAAAACGGACTACGTAGGTGCTGGCCAGAATGACAAACAGCCAGAACCCGCATTTCCCGGCGGCAAGAATCATTCCTCGACTTTCACGCTCCAGAATGATTGGTATCGAAATGGCAATCATCAAGCCGGCCAACAGCGGCTCAATAAAACGCATGTGCAAATCGAACTCGAGTTCACGGGCCGAATTGGCATCTATCGCGGGACTGTTGATCCGTCTAAGCAACTCGGGCGTACTCAAAAACCGACTCGACCCGTTCGCTTTGTAGATCATGTCCGGCCCGATATCACTGACAACAAACACATTCGCCGAGCGTTTGGTTCGCCGGACGTACCGTTTCCCTTTTTGTGTCAACGGGATCGTTTCGGGAGGCGGTTGGACGTTCTTCAACAGCCAGCCACCCGGGCGTTTCTTGTAGGGAGAGAAATATTTCGCTTCATCTGCCCGCAGGTTGATCATGTCATTCCCTGCAATATCGGGAGGCAAAAGAAAAGCGGCCTTTTCGACCGTTTATCTTCCGGCACAACCTTCCACCCGTCAATCAATATCTGGGAACCGTGGTCGTACTTCGGGACAACCAGATGGGATGTTTTTTCGTTTCCGCCTCGACTGGCGTGTTGATAGTGACCAAACCGACTCAAAAAAAACTCCCGATTCACCATCTTGACGCACACCATCGTTGAGACTCCCAGCAGCAGCGCAGGAGCCAGAATTCGGTAAGTCGGTATTCCGGCTGAAAGAAACGGTTTGACCTGACCGTTCCTTTTCAAAAGCAGAATGGCTGTCAAAATGGAAAGAGCAATCAGCGGGCTCGATGCCGTATCGAAAATCAGCATCCCCTGTCTCGAATAGTATTGAACAATGCGCACAACGACCGCAAACGTCCCACCCTGTGTCTGATTCAAAAAATCATCCACATTGTCGAACAGATCGATAATTGCAAACAGTCCCATGATTACACAAAAGTAAATGACATTGATGTAAAGGAACTGTCGGTAGAGATAACGCTCAAAAATAGTCAGCATGAATCAATGATGCATCACTTCCTTGCTGGTAAACGTTGTTCCCAACTCCTGTAATAACAACGTGTTGCATAAATTATGCCAGAAAATTCCCGCAGACCGGGACGTCGCGGGAGTCTAACACAGATTCCAGCTTTCAGGCGACAGCAATTTCGCGGAGCGTTTCATTTCCATAACCCATTTTAAAATAACAGGTTACGTCATTCTCTTTCTGGTTCTTCCGTTTGAGCGGGCTCATTTAATGATGAGGCTTCAGTTTCGGGAGCAGAAGAACCCGCGGTTTCCAGCTTTTTGTGGTAAACGATGCCGGTATCGATCTGGTTGTAACCGATTCCCTCAACAAGTTGAACAACATCCTGCCGGGCCAATGGCACGTGTATTTCTGTCAGGGTGACCATCTCGTTTTTGAGGCGGCGGCCGACTTCGATCAACAAAGCCTGAGCATAACCTTTTCGCCGCTGATCTTCCGCCACGTAAAGATCAAGCAGGCCGACTGCGCGTTCATTCCAGGTGGGGATATAAAAATCGAGTCCTATGACGGAAATACCTGCAACCGGATCGCCCCCATTTTTGGGGCAAAGTTCAAATTGGAGAGAATCGTATCTTCCCATCCGAACCATCCACCACCAGTCAACCTGATGCGGTTGATCGGTCATATCGACTTCCATTTTCCGCCTGATGTTCAACAATCGAAAATGGATCGGATCCCGCGATGTCTGTAAATTTTTCTGATAGACCCCATGTTTTTCGCGTTCTGTATAACCGGACGCTTTCAGGAATGGATGCAACGATTCATGAGATTCCAGGAAACCGGACGGCTTGCTCCCTCCGTAAATACCGGTGTAAAAGGGATCGCGTTCAGGAGACGGGCCGGCATGGAGATCGGTCGCGCCCCGGGAACGAGCATATTGTTCCGCTTTTTGCAGTAACTGCTGACCGATATATCTGCCTCGGGCTTCTGGATCGACAACAATGGCACAAATGACCGCTTGCGTATGATCCAGATCAGTATGTTCCGCGTTGACACCAAAACCGACGTGGACAAAACCGAGCAATCTCCCTTCCTGCTCAGCGACAATCAGGCCCTCGGGATCGAAATAGGTCTGGGCGAGTGCAGCAGTATCGAAAATATCGCAGGAAATAGGGGCTGCAACACCCCTTCCCAGATAGGAAGCATTCCACAATCGGACGAGTTCCGGGGTATCGAAATTTCGAAATGTGCGGAAAAATACATCTGTCATGAGCATTTATTACGACTTCAAACAGCCGATTACAAGACGAATTGACGGCTCAACCGAAAAACATCCCCGATCTGTCTGTGCTACTGAACGGTTAAAGTTTACGAACGGTGCGAAAACTTTTGAAAATCCCATTTTGGTTACGGCGGTCAGAACAGACCAGCCGTGCCGGGTTGTCGTCCGATTTCTCTCGTGATCGCTTCCTCCATCCAGCTATCTTACCAGTTGGTGGCGAATTTCTGAATTGATGGCGAACAATATTTATTTTTTTCGCCCTTCGGCTTGTTATCCTGTATCTTGTCTTGATCACATGATATCACTCGATTTCGAGCACTCGCCAGGAGATAATTGACGGGAAACTTTTGTGAAATGAGTTCCATCACTGATGAAGAACTGCTTGCCTATGCCGATGAGCAACTGCAGGCGGAACTATCGACCCGGATCGAAAAAATTCTACGCCAGGAACCGGCTGAACGGGAACGATTGCGTCTGCTGCTGGAGCAACGCGATCAGGGAAACCTGGGCCTTGGTGATATCTGGAGACATGAACGGCTCAGTTGTCCCCAGCGCTCTGATCTGGGTCTGTTTCTGATCAACGCTTTGGATGCCCGGCAGATGGACTATATTTCGTTTCATCTCGAACAAATTGGCTGCGGCTACTGTCAGGCGATTCTGGAAGAAATGCGGTCGAACGTAACAGCCGGGAACATCGACATCGAATCGAAAAAAAGGAGACAACAGCTTTTCGCCTCGTCAGCCGGGCTGTTGAGGAAACCGGAATAGTGGGCCGCACAGAAGTTTGGATCAGTCCGAAACAGTGTCGCCAATCTGGAACAGTGCCGCCAGAGGAACTCCTTCCCGCTTCAGTTCCACAACGGGCTGTCCCAACGTTTCCACTTTCCGGTCCTCCCGCCGATTCCGTCTCCCCGAAACATGAGAATGAGGATGAAAACAGTCCGGTAAATCGGCCAGACGGTAATAGATCATGACATAGCGCTTCCGGCCAGATTTGCGAAGGGCCGAAACATCCTTTTCCGAATAGGCCTGGAACTTCCATTTCTGCCTGCGCACCAAAGGCGATTGAACTTCCATTTCCTCCACTTGAAACTGATGGAGTACCGGAGCGACTTCAATTGTAGTACCTGGCGGAATTTTACCGACACACTCCTGCAGAAAAGATCGCGTGATGCTGTCACTCCAATACGTTCGCTCCAAACCGATCGCGTCAGCTCCGCGCAACCCGCCCACAAGTAAATTGTAATAACTGAGCTGACACGGATGCATCGCCACAAGTCCCCAACCTTGAAGCAGAAAAAAAACCGTTGTGAAACCGATCGACTGTTTGAACGATTTTTTTCGCCTCAACCAATCCCAAACCTGTTTCCCACCCAATCCGATAAAAACTCCCCAAAGAGGGAACAGCATCAGAAACAGTCTCTCGCCATCGTAGACGGCTGCTCGGGTCGAAAAGAGAAGCAGCGGGAAAACAAGGCACATCAAAACCAGAATCAACCGTCGATCCCTCGTCTTTTTTTGGATCGCTTTCACCAATCCTGCCAGACCGAGCAGATGCAAACCGAGGGGCACCGTCACGGCAAACATCAACCACGGATAATGCCATGGGGTATCGACATCGGCATAGCGTTTCCCCAAATACCAAACGTTCAAACTCGTGCGATCGGTCGCAGAGCCGAGAAATTCCCGCAAATGTCCCACCGGATCAAGCCACAACCACGGCCATCCGACAAAAAACACGACCAGACCTGTCACCCCCCAAACTAACAGGGGCGGAATCGCCCGCCGCCGACCATACCACAAGGCCCATAATATGATCATCGGAATAACAAGAAATCCCTGAATCTTCGTCAACATCGCCAGGCCCAGCATCGCACCCGGAAAAAGCCCGCGTTTCCAATGAATCGAAGCGGCTTCCTGTTCCCGTTCTGAAAGCAGATTCCATTGATCTGCCAGGCATAACACAGCCAACGCGTAGGTCAGATTCACACAGCTTTCCAATGAAGCCAGATGAGCATGAGAAAAAACCCGGGGCATCAACAGAACGGAAATGGAAGCGAACCATCCCGCCTCTTTTCCAAACCACGTCCCGGCTGTCGCCCCAACAAGAAAAATCGTCAAACCGAACAAAACTGCAGAACCGAAACGGGCACACGCGGTAACAGACATCCCCTCTGGCGAGTCCGGGGCAGCCAGCGACCACATCACATGATGCCCCAACCCCAATACGAATCGCCCCAACGGTGGGTGATCGGGAAGATACGGAACCAGCCCTGCTTCACCAAAAATCTCACGTACATTGACAGGATCGAGAATCCAGATCCCGTACGTTCTCAATACCTCGACCAGAAGCACTCCCTGTTGGACATTGAACACCTCATCCACCGTTAGACCCGGCCCCTGAACCAAACCGGGATAACTGCCGGACGGATCGAGAGTTGCAATCACCAGAATGAAAGCCAACAAACCGACAAGCACCCCCCCGGACCAGCGCTGACACAATAAACGGCGAAGACTATCCATCGATCGACTCATCTCATTCAAAAAATCTTATTCAGATGAAGCAATGCCGGCCTCTGGAGGTAACGCATTGATCCGATTGGTTTCGCGATCCCAACTCGCAACTGTTTCGAGTGTATCGAGTTGGGAACAGACTGTCAGGTCGGATTCCATCCCCAGTTGCAGCAGGTTTCGCCCTCCCCGTGAATTCCTGAACAGATTCCGAATTTGTGCCGATCGATCGCCCTTCTCGTCGTAAACAGTCCGATCGTACAACGCTAGGCAGAGTTGTGTCGTATCATCACATTTACTGATTGCCGTACGACCCTCCTCAACAAGTCCTTTCGCCAGTGCACCGGCGTAAAGAGAATCCTCCAGCGTGACCCCTCCATCGGTTCCGGCACAGACAAGATGAATCGGAACCCGGTAGCGCGAAAGCTCTCTGATCACGGCGGAAAGGTTCAGGAAAGACCCGATCAATACGGTCTCCGCTTCCCGACAGTGATGAACCGCGCGGGTGCCATTTGTCGTCGTGAACAGAACCGTTTTCCCCGCCACATGTTCTGAAGAATAATCGACGGGCGAATTACCGAAATCGAACCCTTCCACAGCGACGCCCCTGCGTTCCCCTCCCAGTATTGTTTCTGCCGTCGATGATTCCTGATCCGATAATTCCCGACGTAGTTGAAGTGCCTGCTCCACCTGTTCACAGGGAATCACACACTTTGCCCCATTCGCGATGGCAGTGGTGATGGTTGTCGAAGCGCGCAGAATATCGATCACAACAGCGACATCGCCACGAAGTTGCTCGGCAGAAAAATGATCTGGAAGCAAATGGGTAAAAATCATGAAAGTCTTTCCCGAGGTTGCCGAAACCGGGCTTGATATCGGATCCCAACTCCGGATTCGATACCGAACCACTCCTGCGCCTACTTTACCGCCGGATAAATCGATTTGCCAGCGATCAAATTTCAGCGCAAAAAACGGACATTGCCACACGTATCGAACTGCACTTGAGTGGAACTCCACTGTAGTGGACTACCCGATTCCGGCTGGACAAGCCAGGCTGCTGGTGGTTCACTGGCCAAGGCGCGATATCCGAGATAACTTGTCGAAACCCGCGGGTTGATTTCCAGTATCTGCACCGGACGGTCGGAATCCGGAAGAAGCAGAAAATCGAAGCCGATATAGCCACGCAACCCCGTCAATTCTTTCACAATTTGTTCGGCTATTTTCCTGATTTCCCGCTCGTAGCCGCACTCGTACGGGACAACACCTCCCCGGTATTCCAATCCATCGAAAAACTGCTTCGTCAACGGGCACCAGGTGATACGTTTTCTGTCGGGTGATTTCCCGTCATCAGGCGAAAGCCTGTCAGATGAAATCAGACAGGCAATCGAAACCTGTTCGCCGGAGAGAAAAGGTTGTAGCAGATAGGGGGGAAAATCGTGCTCAGTCGTACGGCGGGACAGAAAATCCGTCCAGTTTTTCCGCGATTCGATTATCGCGGTCATTGTCGAACCGGCCCCCCATTGCGGTTTCACAATAAAAGGGAACGGCAGGGGAAATTCGGAATCTTCCGTCAAATCATTCTGCCACTGATACGTTTGCGGTGTCGCAATTCCCCGCTTCAGACAGAATTGATAAAACTGCCACTTGTCCGCACAGATCCGCGCTGCTTCCAGACTGCTCATCAACCGATTCAATCCGTTTTTCTGGAGCCATTCGATCCGGTTGCAGAGAATGCCTTCCAATTCAGGTGAAATGATGAGGGTACCTTCGCAATCACCGGCCAGTTTCTGGAACATCTCCCATTCCTGTTCGGAAGATGAGACATCGAAAACATCCAGTCCGGAAAGATCGCTCAAAGAAACCCGTTGATCGCGCGTCGTGCAGACATCATATCGGCCAGATCGAAGAAGATCCTCGCAAACTGCCTCGAGCATCGAACGTCCTTCGGTCACCAGCGATTCCGGTAACTCCTGCTCGGCCCAGGCACCACTGCATAAAAACTCCGAGACAAAGATCGATTTCAACTTCAGGTCTGTCCTCGGGGGAGATAAAGGGAAGGAAAAATAGAAAACGCCGGCACCGCTCAGAGGGGGGTTGAGCGATGACGGCGGTTAGCAATAATCTTCAGCAGGTCTCTCATGATGAACGAGGAGGTTTCATGCTGATTCATCCTGCCTCAATTTCAGATATCGACACACCTGAAGCGAAAAAACAATTCTCTTCCCCAATTTCGTTTTGTGCAGATTATTCGGCAGAAAACAGTTTATGCGGGTTACTCCCATTTTATCCGTTTGAACGCCTGGAACAGAAAGGAAGCATTCCTCGGGCTTCAGTTGAAACGGGCGATTCCAGGGACTGTTTCAGTGACAATATGCCTTGCCTGCTGCTGGCTGGCCTTAAACTCTGCGGAAAAAAACGCTACAGTCCCGACTGGTGATTTTGTTGGAGATTGAAACGGGAGCAGAACTGTGCAGGAGTCTTTTCATGAACCGGCTTTTTTTCGCTGGAGACGCGCTTTCCCGTGGCTGCATCTTTTGCGCATCCCGGGAATTGCATTTCGCACGCAAATTCTGTTGGTCGGGTTTTTAACCGCTTTTTTCTATCTTGTTTGCGGACTCGTTGCACGAACGCTCACAGACCAGACAACACGAGCGGTCGAACCGGGAGTGATCAGCGAAACCGGTCTTCTATCAGCAAGACAGAATCTGTTCCATGACGCTGCCGATCTTGCCGAACAGGCTGTCGCTCCCAATATCGTCATGTTCAACCTGACAGACCGCCTGAAGTCTCTGGAATTTTCGCCTCTCATTCTCGCTGATTTGCTTTACTGGTTCAATTTTCTGTTCTTTGGAATCATCATCTGCAGAATGGCCTGCGCGGAATTTACCCAGGGAAAAGGGGTTTGTCTGGAACGTGCTTCCGTCTTCGCATTGAAGAAACTGCCCGCGGTGCTGACCGGCATTCTGTTTCCGCTTTTTCTGGCCGCCCTTGTTTTCCTGTTTGTCTTTGGGATATTGGCAATCGGAAAGATACCTGTTATCGGTCTGTGGGTAGGCGGGATTCTGTATGGTGCGACAATTCCGCTTCTTTTTTTCGCAGCGGTTCTGATGATTGGTTTGGGAATCGGCTGGCCGATGATTCTCAGTGTGATTGCCTGCGAAAACTCGGACAGCTTCGATGCATTCAGCCGCACCTTCGACTATCTTCGTTCCCGGTTACCTGTCATCCTCGCCGCTTTTGCGATCACGATGGCAGTGGGAATCCTGATTGTTGGATGTGCGGAAGAAGTTTCCCGCCTCGCCATTCAACAAATCGATATCCTGCAAAACAGAATGGATAGCCTTTTGACAGAACAACAGGCCCGGCAACCAGATCGATTCCGACACCTCTGGCTGACCCTGTGGAGTAACTTGCTGCATGGGTATCTTGTTGCCTACTACTGGTGCACCGTTTGCGGGATATACATCCTCACCAGGCAAAGCGTCGACCAGACTCCTGTTGATGAATTTCAACAGGAACCAGGTCTCGAACAGGCAACAGATATCCAACAAACTGAAAATGAGGAAAACGGAACTGGTGCTTGATTAAAATTCACCCAGCACTTCGCCCCCGGCTCGGGTACCCAGTGCCCGCCAGATTGAAAGATCGATATTCTCGCTGATCGAGCGAACCGATCCATCCAGCAAGCTGACATTCACCATCCCCGTGTGATAGCTTCGGGAAGTCACAATTGCGTAACTGGGACTGCCCGCGGAACCGTTTTTCCCTTCCTGCCAGGAATTGTAATCCATTTCTGGATACAGAGTGCCCGATTGCGTGAAATTTACAATTGTATTGGGAAGCAAAGTCACCGTGAAACCGGAGTGATGAACCCGTCCATCGGGCCATTCGGTATGTCCCGTATTTTTGAATTGCGCACCCGATGCGATGATGGTCTGGACTTCCGAAATTGTACTCGGAATCGCTGTTGTCGCAGGGCCACCGTTTCGCATATAGGGAGTCCATGCCTTCACTTCCGCAGCGACAAGTGTGTTTGAAGAACCATCGGTCGCATCCTTGAAACTGATTCTACTGTTGGGGAAAAACATTCCATCTCCCCCACGACCGGTTGTCGGATCAAACACAAACCACGTTCCGTAATTGAAAGTGTAGGAAGTCGGGTAAAGCGTCACTTTCCGCCTCCAGGATTTCTCGCCTCGTCGCTTTTCGCATCGGAAGGACAGGCATAGGTCGGGATTTTCAAACCATCGATGGCAGTCTGAAAATCCCAGCCGACCGTCAAATCGACAAGGTTGGCCAGATTTCCCTGCTCCAAAAATGGAAGAATTCGACCATGGACACCCCACGAACCATTATTTCCGGTCGATGTCACATTCAAATCAACCGAAGCCCCCATCGGGAACACAGTGTAGGCATCAGCGTAGTTATGCAGCGCCAAGGCAAGCTGTTTCAAGTTGTTTTTACAGGAAGATCGGCGGGCCGCTTCACGAGCCTGCTGGACGGCTGGAAGAAGTAACGCAACAAGTACCGCAATGATGGCTATTACCACCAACAGTTCAATCAACGTAAAGGCATTCCGCTTACTGGAAGATGATGACACAACTAACCCCCCTGTTTCTTCGTTTTATTGTACTTTTTTGTATTATTAACGGTAAATGTTTGCGAACGGTGCGAAAACTTTTGAAAATCCCATTTTGGTTACGGCGGTCAGGACAGACCAGCCGTGCTGGGTTGTACACAGGCACCAGATGCCGTCATTATCCCGCGTTTTGCCCATTCCGATTGGCGACAACAAGTCGATGATAACGACTGTCCAACATGGACGAGTCTACTCAGAATTCGAACGTATGGCAACTCGTTCTACGAGCAGGGTGTCCTTCTCGCATAAATTCAGCCTCTCTTACCTGCCCAACCGTGATTGAATTTCTTCGGTCACTTTATTGATGGGGATGCGTTCCTGTTTGAGTGTGTCGCGGTCTCGTAATGTTACCGTTTGATCGTCCGCGGTTTGACCATCAACAGTGATACAGAATGGGGTTCCGATTTCATCCTGCCTGCGATATCTCCTGCCGATCGCTCCCTGTTGATCATATTGCGCGCTGATCCCGGCTTCGCGAAATTCGTGATAGATTTTCGCTGCAACTTCCGGCATTCCTTCTTTTTTGATCAACGGGAAAATAGCCGCCTTGACCGGTGCCAATCGGGGATGCAATTTCAGCACCGTTCGCGATTGCATCTTTCCTTTATCGTCCGGCTGTTCATCCTGCTGATACGCTTCACACAAAAACGCCAGCGTTCCACGATCCGCCCCGGCTGAAGGCTCGATCACATGAGGCACAAACCGCTCACGCGCCTGGTCATCGAAATAGGAAAGATCCTTCCCTGATCCCCGATGTTTCGGCTGCCCATGTTCGTTCAGTTCAACATTCAAATCGCTATCCAGTTTTCCCTCCATGTGCGAACGCAAGTCGAAATCTCCCCGGTGGGCCACTCCTTCCAACTCGCCATATTCTCCTTCAGAAAGGAACGGAAACGCATATTCGATATCGGCCGTCCCGACGGAATAGTGAGCCAGTTCTTCCTTGTGATGTTCCCGCAAAATCAGATGCTCGGCTGCAATCCCCAACGACGTGTACCAGTTGAACCGGCGGTTGCGCCAATATTCGTACCACTGGGACGATTCATCCGGATGACAGAAAAACTCAATCTCCATCTGCTCAAATTCCCGTGAACGGAATGTGAAATTTCTTGGCGTGATCTCATTGCGAAAACTTTTCCCGATCTGTGCAATCCCGAACGGAATTTTCACACGCGAACTGTCAACCACATTTTTGAAATTGACGAAAATTCCCTGCGCGGTTTCCGGACGCAAGAACGCCGCATCATCCGCTCCACCCAATGCCCCGAGCGTTGTTTTGAACATCAAATTGAATTCGCGTGGTTCGGTCAGCGTTCCTTTCCGCGTTGCTTCCGGAGCAACAGCTTCCTGCAGATTATCGATACTGCTGATCGGTAGTACTTCGCTGAGCCAGTTGATTTTATCGCGATATTTCGATTTTAATCCGAAGAACTTGAGTGCATTAGCTGTGATGCTCTCCTCCACTTCTTCGCCCGGTTCCATACTTGTGATAAACGCCTTGACTGTCTCAACAGTGACTTCATCAGAACCTTCCGATTTTGTTTTGCGTTCTGCTTCCGCCCAGCGGCCTCGCATGTGATCGAAGCGGTACCGTTTTTTCGATTCAGTGCAATCAACCATGAAATCGTGGAACAGATCGTAATGCCCGGAACACTTCCAGACTTGCGGGTGCATGATGATCGACGATTCGAGTCCGACCATCGCAAACGGTTTCGGTGCATTTTCCAGACAGCTCAATTCATCATGCGTCGAAACCATATCCTCCCACCAGGCATTGCGAACATTCCGCTTCAGTTCAGTTCCCAACGGGCCGTAATCCCAGAAACCGTTCACACCGCCGTAAATTTCAGAAGACTGAAAGAGAAACCCTCTCCGTTTGCAAAGGGCAACAATCTGCTCCATCCTGTTTTCATCGTTTTTCTTCTGGTTGCTCATTTTTCAATTCTTCTTGTTGTAATAAACGTGTCGTATAAACAATAAACGTGCCGTATAATCAGAGACCCGAAAAGTCCCATTTCGCCTTCTGATCGACCGATGATGGAATCACCAATACTGACGTGCCCGCTAGCACACCCGAATTCAACGCCTGACCAACGCTCATCATTTTTTCAGACGTTACCCACAATCCCGTTTTCTTTCATCTTTAGCTGCGCAGAAACAGGAAATAGGCCAGGAATTTTGTGACCAGTTATAGTATAATGGCGATCGATCTACCTTCGAGGAAATCCGATTTATATCGGAATTCCGGAAACAGTGGTCATTAATCCACTTAATTCCACTTATTTAAGTAGTCTTCAAGCCCGGTGTTTTATGGAAATTGTCCTCTATCCGCATCCTGCGTTACGATTCAAATCAGTTGATGTACAGGAGATCAATGCTTCTTTGCGAAAAACGGTCGAGGAAATGTTTGATCTCATGTACGCCGCCCACGGAATCGGCCTGGCTGCGAACCAGGTCGCCCTGCCGTACCGCCTGTTTCTGATCAATTTGACGGCTGATCCCGAACTGAAAGAGGAAGAAAAGGTCTTTATTAACCCGCAAATCCTTAAAAGACGTGGACATACGTGCGGTGAAGAGGGTTGTCTCAGTTTCCCGGAACTTTATGGCACTGTCGAGCGTTCAGAGGAGATCGTCATTGAGGCGTTCGATCTTCAAGGGAATCTGGTTCGCTACGAATTGAACGATCTTGCTTCCCGAGCCGTTCAGCACGAATATGATCATATCGATGGAATCTTGTTTATTGACCGCATGTCGGAAGAAGAGCGGAAGCTGGCTGCTCCGTTCGTAGATGATTTTGAATCGCAGTTTCGCAACCAGCAAAAAAACGAGATCATTCCTGGCGATGAGGTGCTGATCAATCAGATCAAAGCGATGGCGAACTTGCAACAGGCATAAAAATAGCCCGAACCAGATAGTTTTCAGTTGGACACAGTTGAATACAGTTGAAACGGATCAGGGATTTCCCAGCACGGCTGGTCTGTTCTGACCGCCGTAACCAAAATGAGATTCTCAAAAGTTTTCGCACCGTTCGTAAACTTTTAACGTTAGTAGCACGGATGAGTATGAATATTGTCATGATGGCGACGGGTGAATTCGCATTGCCGGCGTTCAAGGCGCTTGTTGCGTCCCAACATCAGATCGCTGCCCTGGTCACTCAACCGGATCGCATCAATCCGCGCAAAAAAGTTCATCCCCATCCGTTGAAGGAGTTCGCGCTTGAACAGGGAATCCCTGTGCTGCAGCCGGAATCGATCAACACTGCAGAATCGATCAGGAAACTTCAATCACTGCGCCCCGATCTGGTCATGGTGGCTGCTTACGGACAGATTCTTTCTCCTGAAGTGATCGAAATTCCAACAAGCGGAACCTACAATCTGCATGCTTCCTTACTCCCTCGACATCGTGGAGCCGCCCCCGTTCAATATGCGATTTGGAAGGGAGACAGAAAAACCGGCGTCACCATTTTCAAAATCGAACCGAAACTCGATGCCGGGCCGATCGTCGTCAAACGGGAAACAGAAATTCTCCCCGAGGAAACAGGCGGCCAATTACACGACCGCCTCGCTCTGCTCGGAGCCGAAGCAGTCATCAACGCTGTCCATTTGATCGAAAGTGGTCAAGCCACCCCGTTGCCCCAGGATGATTCCCTCGCAACGAAATCACCCAAAATCAAAAAGGCACAGGGAGAGATCGACTGGAACCTGTCGCCCCGGGAAATTGATTGTCACATTCGCGCCATGCAACCGTGGCCCAATCCATTCAGTTTCCTGCACCGCGAAGGAAAGAAAACGGAACGTGTCCTGATTTTGAAAGTCGCCCCCTGCGATCATTCTTCAACCAACAACAAGCCCGGCTCGATTCTGGAAGCTCAAAAGAACTCACTGATCGTCCAAACCGGCAAGGAACCACTTTCTATCGAACTGATCCAGATGGCCGGAAAAAATGTGATGACCGCCGATGAATTCCTGCGCGGTCATCCCCTCGGCCCCCAAGACTATTTTGGATCGGAAACGGATTGAGCGATCGCGGTTTGAATAACCATTGAAAGAAACAGGAACAAACAGAATCTTCAGGAAAATTTCTGTTTCCGACCGAATGTTAAAAACCTGTTGAACAACCGTTGTTTTCCTGCGAAAAAAAACACCGTTTTTCCGTCAACCGATTTGCCGTTGATAACCCGCCCGGTTATCAGCCGAACGTCAACGGTTTCTCCAGATCGTTTTGACAGGTTTTCTACATAACCACCCTACAAAGAAACTACGTAACCTGTTCAAAAAACAAGAGTTGCAGCACAAAAGAATCCATTTCTCAACAGTTCAGGCTGTTTCTCTTAATAATAGGAATAAATATTTCTTTTTCTTTTTTGCCTCTCCTTTTTTCGGCTCTCCAATGTGGGAAACTGGAAGGCTTGCAGTTGTTCCGTTTCAGGGGCGTTCTCGATTCCGTTTTGGGGGCCAGTACGGTATAATTCCTCTCCTGTAAATTCGTAAGTATTTCGATGATTCGGTAGGCGAAGAAAGTTAAAATGGAACTGAAATTCAAGCGGGACGTTTTGTTGTCGGCACTGCAGACAGTGGCGGGGGTTGTTCCTGCACGAACGCCGAAAGATATTCTGAAAAACACGAAGCTGGTTGTTGATGCCGGCAAGGCGACCCTGATGGGGACCGATGCGGAAATCGGCATGCGTTACGATATTCCGGAAGTTGAAACGGGATCTTCCGGAGAGGTTTTGCTGCCCACGCAGCGATTGATCGCGATTCTGCGGGAAGTCACTTCTGAAGAAATCGTGCTGGATGCGAATGAAAACATGCTGGAAGTTTTCGCAGAGCACAGTCAATTCAAATTGCCTGTGGAAGATCCTCGTGAATTTCCTGATGTTCACGCCTTCGATGCGGAACGATGTTATGTTGTTTCGGGGCATGCGCTGCGTCAGGCGATTAAACGGGTTATTTTCGCAGCCGATGATGAAAGCGCACGATACGCTTTGGGCGGCATCTACATGGAACTGACACCAACTCAGTTGATCCTGGCTGCCACCGATTCCCGTCGTTTGGCTGTAATGGAAGTGCAGGCGGGCGTGAATGGAGATGTGACAGATACTGTCTCGGTTGTACTGCCTCGAAAGGCGATGGCACTGATCGAACGGAGTATCGAGGCAGATGAAAGTGAAATCCTGATTGCTCCCCGTGAGAATGAAGTGCTTGTCAAAAGCGGCAACACAACCATCTTCACGCGATTGGTGGAAGGAAAATTTCCAAACTTTCGCGATGTTCTGCCGACCGAATCACCAAACAGGGTGGAAACGGTCGCTGGGCCGTTTCATAACGTCGTCCGGCAATCACAGATTGTGACCAGTGACGAATCCCGGGGAGTCGATTTTGTTTTTTCCGACGGATTGGTGACGCTTATCTCCCAGGCGGCGGATGTTGGAAATTCCAAGGTGGAATTGCCCGTCGATTATCAGGGAGAAAAAATCGCGATCATGTTCGATCCCCGTTTCGTAGCAGAGTTCCTGCGCGTTCTGGAATCCGAAACAGCCGTTGAACTCGGCTTGATCGGCGGTGAAGACCCCGCTGTTTTCCGGTGTGGCGACGAATACAAATATGTCATCATGCCGCTGGCACGTGATGCTCCGTAACGGAGATCGACTCACGGATTTTTCTGTCTGTTTGGAATGGATGATCAAATGGGAGAAAACGGAAAAGACGGGATCGACGCGGAAACCGGGGAAAAACTGCGACTTGTCATGGTTCGCAGGCGAAAGGAACTTTCCATACGGGGGGGCGGGCCGAGCGGAATCGGGGATTCGCTTCGTGAGGTGGTCGCTCACAGGAAGATTGGACGTCTGCTCCAGTCCCGGGAGTTGGATCATCTTTGGAGCAGTTCGGTAGAACCGCGTATTGCCGAACAGACCAAAGTGATCTCGTTGAGAAATCGGGTGTTGCTGGTTCACGTTTCCAATTCTGTTCTGCTCAGCGAACTGGCAAACTTTCACCTCAGACAGATACTGGAAACGATACGACAGAAACGGCCGGATATCGAAATCAGGAATATCAAATTCAAACTCAATGCCGGTTTGAAACAATAGTGATGGGATGCGTTGCAACTCACAAAAAGAGATTCAACAGACAGACAGGAATTGTGAAATCATATGAGTACGGAAGAAACCAACGAAGCGGCGGGCGAATACAGTGCATCGAACATTCGTGCGCTCGAGGGGATCGAAGGAATTCGATTGCGTCCTGCCATGTATATCGGTGGAACCGATCTGGTCGGTTTGCATCATCTTGTTTTCGAGTTGACCGACAACGTTCTTGATGAATTTGTCAATGGGTTCGCGAAATCGATGGTTGTGAAAATCAACGCCGATGGTTCCGTTACCGTCAGTGATGATGGGCGCGGGATTCCTGTCGGAAGAATGGAGGAACAGGAAAATAAATCCGCATTGGAGGTTGTTTTTACAAAGATTCATGCCGGGGGGAAATTCGACCGCGATAGCGGCTATGCCACCGGAACGGGGGGGTTGCACGGGGTCGGTATCACCGCTGTGAATGCCTGTAGTGAATGGCTCGAAGTGGAAGTTCGTCGCGATGGTCATGTCTGGGCAATGGAATTCAGTCGCGGAGAGGTAACCAGCGACCTGAAGAAACTCGGAACGACAGACAAAACAGGAACCAAAGTAACATTCATGCCGGATGCGGAAATTTTCCCGGATATCAACTTCCATTATGAAACACTGAAAAAACGGTTGCAGGATGCCGCTTTTCTGAATGCGGGAATTCGCATTCGGTTGATGGACGAACGGAATGATCTTTCCGACGAATTCTACTATGAAGACGGTCTGGTTGAATTCGTCAAGCATCTCAATCGAACGGAAAATCCGTTGCATACGAATGTGATCAAGATTGAAGGGACGCAGGACGATGTCGCCGTCGAAATTGCAATGCAGTACAACGATGGCTATTCGGAAAACATCCGCTGCTACGCAAACGGCATCTACAACAGCGAAGGAGGAACCCACCTGAGCGGTTTCCGCAAGGCGTTGACGCGCACCATGAACAACTACGGGAAAAAGGAGAACCTGTTCAAAGATGCGACTCCCTCCGGTGAAGATTTCCGTGAAGGACTGGCTGCCGTCATTACGGTGAGAATCCCGAACCCGCAGTTTGAATCACAGACGAAAATCAAGCTGACGAATACCGAGGTGGAG
>JALTOP010000209.1 GCA_027000105.1 Planctomycetaceae bacterium
TCGGCGATGCGGTTGCCGGTTGAGTGGTCACGATGTCGAACCGACTAACAACGCCAGCGAACGGGCACTGCGTCATGCGGTCATTTGGCGAAAACTGTCATTCGGCACGCAAAGCGAAAAGGGGAGTCGTTTTGTGGAGACGATGTTGACGGTGATTGAAACCTGCCGACAGCAAAAACGCAATGTCTTCGAGTATCTGACGGATTCCCTGACCAAAACCTTCGCCAATCAACAACCCCCGTCACTCCTCCCCGGGGTGTGAACGGTTACGGTGCAGAGGATGTTGTTTTTGACCATTCAGGGGGGCTTTGGGATTCACGCACTGGTGAATATATCAGCAAAATCTGGGAGTTATTTTAATGAAAATCCAAGAAAACGAGTCTGCGTGGTGGACGTATTCAAGTATTAGAATATGTCATGCAAAGCTCGATCCAGACAAGCTGGCAAAATTACTTGACGTATCCCCAACGATTGCACAACAACCTGGTGAATCTAAAATACATCATGGGCAGTGTAAATCTGCTGGCTATTTGTGTATAAGCCATCGTACTGATGATCCAGTACGTCCCGATCAGGCATTTCTATGGACAGAATCTTTTATTTTGGAACGACAGCCTCATTTTCACACCATGCTAAGAGATGACTATGACATAGATGTCTACATAGCAGTTTTCAGCAACGTACTTGCTCTTGGTTTTGATCTTCCGCCAACTCCTACGTTGTGGAAACTTGGAATACCTATTGGCATAGAATTTTTTGCGTCATAACTGAAGTAACCGCATTCTTGTAGATGGAGAAAACGAACAGACGGGAGTGACAGACAATCACCCGTATTGGTCGGTTGATCGACAAGAATTTGGCAAGTTAAAAATCGGCGAGCATCTGCGATTAGCAGACGGCACCACAGCAGAACTCGCAGGCATGACCCGCCGCCCGCGAGACGAACCGGTCTACAACCTGGAAATCCACGGCGAACACGTATATCATGTCGGACTCCGTGGGGTATTGGTTCATAATAGTTACAGGGTCTATCGAGCAGTTAGTATTGATGAATATGATGACGCTTTACATTCTCTTAAATTTAGACGTGGTGGAAATACGTCATTTGAATCTGGCAAATGGTTTTCTGACTCAATAGAAGGTGCACATCTTCATGGAACCGGACTTCATGGAAAAGGAAAATATAAAATCATTGCTGCTGATATTCCTGATGGAAAGCCTCATTTTAATCCTGGTCCGAATTTAGATGGAAATGGACCTTCTCGATTCTTTGAATTCGAATTCCTAGAGGGTATTACTCCGATTGGATTATAGGGACAATAATGACCGACTCAGAACTTAAGACAGCGGTAATTGAATGGATCCCTGAGTTTCTGGGAGGCAGGACAAAAATACACAGATTAAGTGAGGGAGAACGGTTTATAGCGCCAGCATTTGTCGTAAGTTCAGAAAGCGTCATCAGCAAAATGGAGTGGAGCATTGCAATCTATGGGAAGAAAAACACCTTCGCAAAACACATCATAGAGCATATTGATGGAAGTCGTGTTCAGCTTGTTGATGTTAAGTTTTTCTATCCAAACTCTCCTAACGATAAATTAGTAGAAGGAGTGACTTTTACTATGTACGAAGGGGGACGCCCAGTTCTTAATGGAAAAATATTAAATTAAAGGAAAAGGTACGACTCCGGTAAGGCACCGATTTTCCAATTGCAGTGTAAAACCAATAAAATGGATTTCAATCCCTAGCCAAACTGGGGGAGTAGGACAATTTTGCCATGCCCGGAAATCGAAGCGGGAACAGGCGAGGTTGTCACCGGCACGTTCAAACATTCTTCTGGTGATATTCTCGATATCCAAATTGAGAGCGAACCAAAACCAATTGGCACCACGGGCAATCACCCGTGGTGGAGTGAAGATCGCCAAAAATTTGTCGAAGCAAGCGAACTAAAACCCGGCGAAACCCTCCGCACCGCAAGTGGCAAATTAACTCTAATCGTTTCGATCATCCCAAGGGCAAACGCAGAAACCGTCTACAACCTGGAAGTAAACCGCGAACACGTTTATTACGTTGGCGAGAATGGGTTGTTGGTTCATAATACGTATCGAGACAATGTTTCAATATTCGGGAAATCACAAAGTTGGTTTGGTAAAAATTTGATCTGGCGAAAATGTCAAAAAATTTAGCAAGCACAAGTGCCCCGGTTGGTGTTTTGCGCCACGGCCATGTAATGCGTTATTATCGCTATTGTCGTCATGATGATATCCTGCTCCTGATCCGCATGGATGCCTGTGCCGCAAACCGCTCTGATTTTTCTGATTTCCGGACCATTCCGGTGCTGCTTGAAGTCTGTTCGTGACACGGTTATAAGGATACTCTCGCGATCAGTTTCGCTTCTTTTTTCACCTGCTGTCACAGGATGCACGTACAATGCCGGAACGCCCGTTGGTTGTTGTAACCGATTTCATTTCAGAACCGTTGGATTACGAACGTCACATTCTGGGTGATGTCGCCGAAGTTGTTGCGCTGGAGGCGACTGATGAATCGCAACTTGCTGAGGTTATCGAGCGAGCCAGCGCGATTATGGTCTATCATGCGATTTCCCTTTCCGCAAAAACAATCCGTTCTCTCAAACAATGCCAACTGATAGTCCGTTGTGGTGTCGGCTACGATAATGTTGATGGCCAGGCTGCCCGGGAAATGGGAATCCCTCTGGCCAATGTTCCCGATTATGGTACCGAAGAAGTGGCAGACTCTGCGATTGGAATGACGCTCGCGTTGACACGGGGCATCCACTTTATGAACAACCGATTGCAACGTGAGCAGGGTGAATGGTCTTACTCGCAACTTTCGCCCCTACACCGTTTGCGAGGCAAAACCTTCGCGATTATCGGAATGGGACGCATCGGCACCGCGACGGCACTGCGAGCCAGGGCGATTGGTTTTCGTGTCCTGTTTTACGATCCGTCTTTGCCTCAAGGGGTTGATAAGGCACTCGGCATCGAGAGAGCCAATTCGCTCGAGGAACTTGTGCAGAACGCTTACGTGCTCAGTCTGCATTGTCCTTTAACAGAACAAACCCGCAACATCGTTGATGACAAACTGCTTTCAACAATGCCGGCGGGGGGGTATCTTGTCAACACGGCTCGGGGCGGGTTGTTGAATCCGCAAACGGTTTTGAACGCGATCGAATCCGGGCATCTGGCCGGAGCAGGTATCGATGTTCTGCCCATCGAGCCCCCAGAAGCGGATAACCCACTGATCGCAGCCTGGCGGAATCCTTCGCATCCCGCATACGATCGTGTTATTATCAACCCGCATTCCGCGTTTTATTGCGAACAGGGACTGGAGGAAATGCGTGTCAAGGGAAGTGAAAACTGCCTGCGCGTTTTGCGTGGCGAAGACCCGGTGAATGTCGTCAACTGAGGGAAACTGCATGATGCCTTCAACTGTGTTAGCAAAAATCATTCTGCTCGGCAGCGGTCTGTTGATCGGCGTGGCTCCTGCGATTTGCCTCTGTGGAGAAAATAATCCCCGACAGGCGTGGGAGAAAATTGCTCCTTGCTTTTCTCCTCCAAAGCAATGGGAAAACAGGTATGGAAACTACCGTTCTCCCTTAATCTTCAAGGATGGAACACCCGTAAAAACAGCCGCCCAATGGAAACAGAGGCGAAATGAAATTCTGGCCGATTGGCAATCGATGCTGGGACAATGGCCCGAATTGAACAAGAAACAGAAACTGGAAATTCTGGATACGAAGCAGCGGGAAAATTTCACTCAGCATCGAGTCCGTTTTGAATGGATTCCCGGTCAACGGACAACCGGCTATCTTCTTGTCCCACCGGGCCACCAACCGAAGCCGGCTGTCATTTGTGTCTATTACGAACCAGAAACAGCGATCGGCCTGGGGAAACCGCTGCGGGATTTTGCGTATCAACTCACCAAACGGGGCTTTGTCACGCTTTCGTTGGGAACAACCGAAGCGACCGCAGCGAAAACCTATTCGCTGTATTATCCCAGTATTGAGAACGCCAAAGTGCAGCCTCTTTCGATGCTGGCCTGTGCGTCTGCCAACGCCTGGTACGCCCTGTCCAATCAAAAGCAGGTTGACAAGGATCGCATCGGTATTGTGGGACATTCGTTCGGCGGAAAGTGGGCCATGTTTTCGTCCTGCCTGTTTGACAAATTCGCCTGTGCGGCCTGGTCCGATCCCGGTATCGTTTTCCAGAATGACCGCCCCTCCATCAATTATTGGGAGCCGTGGTATCTTGGTTATCATCCCAAACTGTGGCGAAAGCGTGGCTTGATCACCAAAGAGAACCCGGCTTACGGCTTGTATCCCAAATTGATGAAGCAGAACCGAAACCTGCACGAACTGCACGCCTTGATGGCACCCCGCCCCTTTTTGGTTTCAGGCGGTTCTGAAGATCCACCCCGGCGATGGGAAGCCCTGAATCATTCTGTCGCCGTCAACCGGTTATTGGGGTACAAACATCGTGTCGGCATGACCAATCGCCCCAAGCATACACCCACGAAAGAATCCAACGAAATCATCTATTCATTCTTTGAATATTTTTTGATGCAGAATTGATGAGAACACCTATGACGCGACTTGCCCCCCCAAAATTTCCACGACTGTGGTGTCCTCCGCTGACGCATTACAAAACAGATGGTGAAATCGATGCCGAACGCATCAGCGCGCATTGGCAGTTTATGCAGCCACACGTCAATGTGTTTCTTGTTCCCGGTTCTACAGGGGACGCCTGGGAGATGGACGATGCCGAAATCAACACCGTTCTGACGCTCTCTCTGGATCTGTCACAAAAGCTGGAATCACAATTACTGCTGGGCGCCTTGAAAAGTGATGCCGCAACGACACTCGCCTGCATTGAACAGATGCTCGAACAGCTCAAATCGTTTTCCGGTGAGAGAGATTCCTTACAGGCTATGCAGGCCTGCCATGTGTGCGGGTTTGTGATCTGTCCGCCCAGCGGAAAGGAGATTTCTGAAGCAGAGATGGCATCGGCAATGCGTTCCGTGTTGGATATCGGTCTTCCAATCGCTGTTTATCAATTACCTCAAATTACCGAAAACGAGATGACCGCCGAACTTGTCGCGAAACTGGCAGAAATTTATCCGAACCTGCAACTTCTGAAAGATTCCAGCGGAGAAGACAGGGTTGCAAAAGCAATTCACACAACCAGCCGACTGTTCCTTGTGCGGGGGGCAGAAGGAAATTATGCAGATTGGCTACAGGAAACGGGCGGCCCCTATCACGGCCTGTTGTTGAGCACCGCCAACAGCTTTCCGGAACCACTGCGCAGAATCATCGTTCTGTTGGAAGCGGACGCCCTCGA
>JALTOP010000210.1 GCA_027000105.1 Planctomycetaceae bacterium
TCGGCGGAAATCTGCCCGGCAGATCGCAGACTGGAAACCATCCTCCGGATCGCGTCTTCTTTGGCCGCTGCCTGCAGATCGGTAATTATTGAATCTTCAACTACAATTTCTGAAAACTTCATCTTTTATACTCCGGCTTGGGAATTCCTCCCTGCGTGCTTTTCACGCAAGCTCTGCAAGAAAAGCCGCTCTCGGGAATCATCCTGTTATTTCTCAATTCGTTTAGTGTTCCGTCGAAACTATTACTCACATCTACTCGGACTCATCGCTACTTTGCTCGACTTCGCTCAACTCGCTCAACGGGACATCCCGGCGATGATCCTGAACCCGTTCCTTATATTTTCTGATTTGCTGTTCAATTTTATGGAGAGTGACGTCGAAGGTTTTTCGGGCGTCCTCCCCTTCATAATGTGCGATAAAATCGTGTTTATGTTCAGCATCGACCAGAATTTCCGTTTTCACACGACTGCCGTTAAAATCGAACGTCACCTGAACCTGGGTGACCCGTTCGAAATAGGTCAACAGTTTTTCCGACTTCTCCCGGATATAATTCTGGGTGGCTTCCCCAATGCTGCCATGTCTACACGCAATCTCAACTTGCACTGATGTTACTCCCAATCTGATATTGAATGCCGTCATTCCACCATGGAAAGATCCGACCATCGATCACGTGGCTGCGTATCCAACACAGCATCTCACCCGCTTACCAGCCACGACAGACCGGATTCTAACGAATTCCCGAACCATTTGCATTATGAATGCGGTGAATTATTCGCTATCGGCAGGCATTCCGGAATATTGACCGCCACAACATATTAACAAACACTGTTCTGAAACATCTGTCCCCGTCCCCGCATCGTTGCCACATCGAAAATTACTTCCGTAAAATGTTCCTGTCCAGAGGACAATCCCTGTGGCAACAGGTCTCTCACCGGCTTCAGCAGGTGCACAGTCCACTTCGCGGGAAGTTCCCGGTTCACTATCGGAATTTCTGGTGATTCATACACCAAGTTGTCTTTCCAGTTCCGTGATGCGCTGTTCGAGGGAATCAACCCTGTTTTTCAATTCCTCGATTTCCTCACGATAACTCTCTCCAGTATTCTGCGCTACCGGGGTATCTGTCTGAACCCCTGATGCTGGTTCTCCGAGAGAATCCCTCTCGCGCGAAACAGGGATTTCTTCAGGGAGATGTCGCTGCAGCCCCGCCATTTTGTCCTGTTCCGAATCGGTATAAAGGGCGTGATCCACTTCGATTCCCCGGCGATGCAAATCCCCCGAGGTCTGAACATACCCGGCTTGCATCAATTGTTGCAATTCGGTTCGCAACAGATCGAGAGAAGCGATTTCCGACATCCGACTGGCTCGACTGCGAAGTTCTCCCAGTTGCTGCCTGCCCCGCAACAACAGTTCCCCCATAATTGCCAATGAAGCGTTTTTCCAACCGACTTTGTCGCGAAGAAGATGCCGATATCTTTCAGCACGCCCTCCAGCCGTCTGGACAGCTGCGACCAATCCGCGATCGCGCAGCGTCTCGAGAATTTCTTCGACATCGTATTCATCGTAGTTCGATAGCGGAGAGCGATTGCTTTTTTGATTGCACCCGTTGGTCAATGCCTTCAGTGTCAATGGATAATACTCAGGAGTGGTAAGCGATTTTTCAACGAGTGTCCCCAAAACCCGCCGTTCTTTTTTTGAAAGCGAATCGATCCGCTCAAACTCCGGCTCTTCTTTATCGTCCATTTCGTTCATCGATTTGTTTCCATTTCATTCAGATGATTGCATGCACGACCCCAACCGGACAGTAGCCAACCGGACAGTGATTCAAGCGGGCTGTGATTCAAGCGATTCAATTGTACTACTGACGGTTGAAGTTTACGAACGGTGCAAAAACTTTTGAAAATCCCATTTTGGTCACGGCAGTCAGAACAGATCAGCCGTGCTGGTTATTTCCGGTTATTTCCGGGGTCGGTCATTTCCCGCCAACATCGAAAACGTATTCTGCCGTGAATGATACAGGGGCTAAGAATGACGCAAAAACCGAGGATGACACAACTCAGCGGGATGTTACCAGGTCTGGCGTTTCCGTTTCAAACGGGCACAGCCGTGGAGGCCAGAATTTGTTCGATGATCTCCGCAGCCCGTTGGCGATGCGATTCCCGAATGATCCCCCCCACGAGAATCCGATGGGCGAAAACGGGAACGGCCAGTTCCTTCACGTCATCGGGAATGACATAATCACGTCCCTGAACACAGGCGTAACCTTGCAAGGCGTGTGTCATCGTAATTGCCCCGCGAGTGCTGACCCCCAAAGCGAGTTCCTCATGCTCACGGGTAGCGTGAACGATATCAAGAATGTAGGCATGAATCGATTCATCAATGCGCACCTGGCGAACCTCCTGTTGAATTTTGATCAGCCGATCGGTATCGAGTACCGCCTGAATACGCTCGATCGGTTCACTCGTACGGTGTGAAATCAGCACTTCTTTCTCCACCGCAAGAGACGGGTAGCCAATTTCAATCCGAAGCATGAATCGATCGAGTTGGTTTTCGGGTAAGGGATAGGTGCCTTCGAATTCATGAGGGTTCTGCGTGGCAAGGACAAAAAACGGACGGGGCAGATCTCTGGTTTCGCCATCAACTGAAACCTGAGTTTCACACATCGCTTCCAGCAGGGCGGACTGTGTACGGGGAGTAGTGCGGTTGATTTCGTCAGCCAGAAGGATGTTGGTGAAAATCGGCCCTCGACGAAAATCGAACTCCCCCGTATTGGGAAGAAAAACGCTCGTCCCCAAAATGTCACTGGGAAGCATGTCCGGCGTGCATTGCAAACGGGTAAAATCGCAATTCAGACTCATCGCCAACGCTTTGGCCAGGGAAGTTTTCCCGACTCCGGGAGCATCCTCAATCAATAAATGCCCCTGGGCAAGCAGGGCTGAAACGGCCAGGCGGATTACCTCCTCTTTTCCGAGCAGCACCTGACCAATATGATCTATCAACTGCTCAATCGAATCGTACAGACTTTGCTCCACAATGCTCTCCGCTGAATAGAAGAAGGGGTTACATGCTCGCTACCGAATGGAACGCACCGACAAACCGAAGACTCCCCGTATCTTTTAACGTGTCGAAATACAAAGTGCAAAACAATCGTCCCTGTCAGAAGAAAATTATCGGGGATTCCGATTCCCCAACAGGTACGGAAAGCAAGAGGCTGGTGCCAATCCAAAAGCGGAGGAAAAGGAACTGGCAGTTTCCCACGGAAAAATGAAAAACGCCTCGATGACGCCTCGATCATGATTCGAAAGTCGAGCGCGTTCTTCCGGTTGTCTTACCGGATCATGCTGCCTCAATACTGAAGGAAATGATGTTGAGTGATTTCGGATGTTATTGAACGATCGCCTTGAAGTCCTGTTACGATCTCAAACAATCGGAGCAGGTTCCGTTCGATCATCAACACGGACTGGCTCTGTCGAAAGAGTTTTTCACACCGCTGGCGTTCCGAATCAACAGATACCGACTCCTGCTGATTACGATCGACTGATTACGATCGACTACGCCAGTTCGCCCGACTACGCCAGTTCATCATCGTCGTCATCGAAAAGATCGAAATCCGAGCCGAATTCATCACTCGACTCATCATCGAAGTCGGAAGAATCGAACTCGGCCGTTTGAAACTCGGCATCGGAATCTTCTTCAAACTCGTCCGATTCAAAGTCACCGGCCTCGAACTCGTCATCAGATTCGAAATCTGAATCGGCCAGTTCATCGTCACTGAATTCGTCGCTGAATTCGTTGCTGTCGAGTTCGTCTTCTTCGAACTCGGCGTCAGAAGGATCGGAAGATTCCTTCTGATCGTCCGCGGCAGGTTTCGGATTTGTTCTGACAAAAATTGCAATGCCGATCGGTGTCAAAAAAGCCATGACACACCCCAGAAACCCTGCACCGAGCGGCCCCCAGAACATCATCCCCATTTTGTCATCAGGAATGGACAACCCGATGGTGGTCAGCAGGTAAAGCAGGTAGGCGGCCAGCCCTGCAGGAATCAGCGAGATCAAAAAGGTACTCCACTTGCCCATGAGTGTTGCTTTCCAATAAATACAACCAAGTACAACCGTTTTCCCGACACTTTTGCTCGTCGCCTCAGACACAAAAGACGAAACAATACCGTTTACGCCGATTATGACAGTCTTCGACCCGGATTGCACGTTCTGTTTACGCAGATCGGGTAAAATCTGCGACTCAACTGCAAGAGTTGTGCAATCAGACCGGTCTGAACGATTATTAGAGCGGTTTTATTGCCCCGATAACAGCCTCTCGCCTATGATTACCGCGGTAAAAGGGGCTCTGCCCCGCGAAAAACTGCTCGGTAAAAAGAATGTTCATTGATGGAATTTGGATTGAGGGAATCAAAACGGGGAGAGATTGTCGTTCGTGGGGCGCGGACACATAACTTACAGAGGATTGATGTCGCCATCCCTCGCCAGAGGCTGACAGTAATTACCGGGGTGAGCGGTTCCGGGAAAAGCTCCTTCGCCTTCCATACATTATTTGCAGAAGGGCAACGCCGCTTTCTCGGGACGATATCAGGACGAAACCCGGCCTGTCTGGATCAACTCCCCAAGCCGGACGTCGATCGCATTGAAGGATTGCCACCCGTTATCTCGGTCTCCCAACAAAGGGGGCCGCAGAACCCGCGCAGCACGGTAGCGACACTGACAGATATCCTCGATTACCTGCGTGTGTTGTATGCGCGCCTCGGTACCATCTACTGCCCGGAATGCCAAATCCCGGTGACCGCCCTTTCTCCCGAGCGCATACTTTCCCAACTTCTGGACGAACCGGAACGAACCAGATTGATGCTGCTGGCTCCCATGGTTCGCGAAAAACCGGGTGAACACCGGGCGTTGTTCGAACGGATTTTCAAAGATGGCTATGTTCGCGCCAGAATCGATGGCGAGATTGTCGATATCAGCGATGTTCCCGAACTCGATAGAAACCGGCCTCACACGATCGAAGCCGTGGTTGACCGACTGGTCATCAAACCGGATATCCGCCCCCGACTGGCGGATTCGCTCGATCATGCCATGCGACTCGGCGATGGAATGTGCCTGGTCATGGTGCAAAAGGAAGAGGAATGGCAGGAGCGACTTTTCCATCGTCACTACACCTGTGGAAATTGCAACCGAAGCTTCTCCCCGTTGGAACCGCGAACATTCAGTTGGCACAATCCGCAAGGTGCCTGTCCCGATTGTGAAGGAACCGGCATCGGGAAAGCCGGTTCTGAAACAGTCGGAATCGGCAAAGCAGACG
>JALTOP010000211.1 GCA_027000105.1 Planctomycetaceae bacterium
GTGATATATTATGTAGCCACAATAGCGATATTAAACACGGCTCACAGAGCCGTGGCACATAGCATCAACCGGGGCACCGGGCATTGCTTTTCGTGCCCGCGGCAAGAATGGAACCCGCGTCCTGCATTCCGCCGCCGTGGTTGCTGCGCTCGAATGGGAACCGCTTTCGGCGGCGGTACTACACAGAGTGGAAAGCGTCCTTTTCCAAGGGGACGCGATAACTCCAATCGAACGGGAACGCTTCGTCCCGTTGGATTTCCAAGGCGCGAAATGTCTCTTCCGAATCGTGTTCGTACCAGTCGGATCCGATTTGCCAGTAAATTGACAGCAAGTTCCCTGCGGCATTCGTGTCTACACGAAAGACGGATGTGAGCTGGCGACCATTGGCAAGTTTTGTTGCTCCACCGACCCAATAGATGCCGTCATCGTTCGGAACGACTTGAACTGACTGAACAGCCGCACTTCCGTCGTTGCCGACTTCCCTTAACACGAATGCTTTTGACGACTCGATAAGGTTCAAGCGCCGTCGCAATTCATCATCAACTACTTTCATTGTTTCGCCTTTACCTAATTCGACTGGAACGTACCGGGACGCGGGTTGATCGACGGTATTCGTCCGCCCGGCCGGTAGAACCGATGCGTATTTGTGTGTAGATCGACGCCTTGAAGCACCATGTTGTCGATTGTGTCCGTCCCGCCATCGAACAGAGCTTTTTTGTGATGAACTGTGTAGCCCGGCGGAAGCTCACCGCGCTGAAGGTAAGGACGCATGTGCTTTGGAACGTTTGGATTGTCCGCCAAAGAACGTAAGAACGCATTCCGCGTCGCTGTGCTTCGCGCGATGCTTGGACTTGGACCGAGCATTAGTTGCCCGTTTTCCAAATGCATCTGCGGCAGATCGGCGCCCCGATTTGGATTGCGGACTACCTGCGTTTGGCCGCCTACGTTGCGGTAGTGATATCCGTCCGGGAGATCAGGGAGCCTCGCTGCCCTGTTTGGGGCATCACATTTGTTAACAAGCTTAACCGTATCGGCGGTGTTTTCAACTGTGTCGAGAACTTCATCGGCATATTTCAGGTTTTTTGCGGCACCTATCACTGGAGCAAGTGAAACGAGATTGAATGCCATCATTCCGGCGTGGGACCAAGTCCACTCCCAGTTGTAAATGCCGTAAGCAATGTCTCCTATATCTTTGTATGCATCGAGACCAGTGAACCCCCAAACCACACTGCCAGCGATACCAAGCGCATTTGGTTCATAATCATCAGCCAAAGCATCGGAAGTGTCTCCGGCGAAAGTTAAGAGAATCGCATTCTTGAGGTAAGAAGGATTTGACGATCTCCAGTTCTGCGCAGAAACTTGGCAGTAACCACCATATAGCCACTATAGCGATATTTAGCACGGCTCACAGAGCCGCGGCACAAGACATGAACAAGGGCACCCGCGCCGATTGTCGCGGCGGTTTCAACCGCGGTCCTGACGCACTGCCGAAAGGTCAACACGAGTCGTTTGTTCGTCCATGGAAACAAGCATCAATTCGTCATCTGACAATGATGCGTCGGCAACCACTTCACAATCAGCGTCTGCTATCTCTCGAAACGTTGAAAGGTCGATCACTGACGCACCTAGTTCATGAACTGCAACGAGCACTTTATCGTTGCACAATATGTGATGGAACCAAGACTCTAGCTCAAACCGAGCGGCCACCGCGCGTTCCCTCAAATCGAGAATCTCCACACATTTATTCATTCCAATGGCTAGCGATTCCTTCGCGTGAACAGGACACATAACGGGTGCATCCTGGCTTCCGTCCAGGATTATTCCGACGCGGAATGACTCACCCGAAAAAGGTTGGTGTGCTTCGATCGCATGAAAGGACATGAAATCCGACGCATCTTCACCCACTAAAATCCCGGACACACCTGAGCGAGTTACGTGTTCATCAAGATCACTGTAATCCCTGAACTCACACTCGTGTGTGATCTGGAAAGATCCGCATATGAATCTCATTCCTGCGTGTCCTATGGTTTGTGTTTGAAACGCCTTTTGCCGCCAAAGAGCTTGAAGGTCCGCAGAACATTGCCATCCCAGTAGCTCTCGATCTTGACGGCTCCATTAGGTCCCATCAGAAGCGATTCGCGAATCGTTGTGCCGCCGCGGCCAGTTCCCGCAATGTTTGAAGCGTCGTTTAGAACGTCCTGAAAGTGCTTCGCCATCAACTGACGATTCGCCGGCGTATCATGAAGCCCGATTCTTTCCATCTGACGGAGCATGTCCGTCGAGCGTTCGATGTTGTGGGCGCGTCCGGTCGCTTTACCGAATAGATAGTCGAGCTTTCGGCCCAGCACTGCTTCCTTTGGGGCATCACATTTATTAGCAAGTCTAGCCGTTTTTATGTTTTTTTCAACTGTGTCACTGGCTTCATCGGTTTTGCTCAGGAGTTTTCGAAGAAGACGGAGTTTCTTTCCGCTGACATACTTGCACAGGTGTTTTCGTAGAAGGCGGAATTCCCTGCCGCTGACCATCAGAGGAACAGTTGCGCGACCACTGTCAAAGAATGATCGAGAGCCGAAAGCTCCTCCCCGGTTATCAAATCCTTTCCGGTGACAATCTCATAACCATCGCGATAGTCCGATGCCCCCGGCGCTGCCGATACCGAGTAGGTAGGCTTGACCCGCTATACTGACCGTGAGCAGATGTAGAGAATAGCCATAATAGCGATATGGAAATAGTATCATGATCCGCGCAGCGGATCCTACGTCGCTTTCAACGTGGAAGAAAATTGCCTGATAAAACAGATTTCGATTTCTCATCGACGATGATTACAGCGTTGTTCCCCCGAGAATCCGCATTCGAGCGCACTTCCCAGCGAGACGACGTGAACCAACCGCCGCGTTTCCTGCACTTGATCGGTTCCTTCCATGGCCAGCTTTGAGCCGCCGCATATTCGCGTGCAATTTCAATAGCTTCAATTAATGTCATTCGCTACTCCGCGTCATGAAACACGTAATAGGCAACTCCACCAATGACAATCGTGCCTAGCGCGCCCTCCGCAGCAACCGCTTGAATCGTCACGTAACCCTCTTTGATCGGGAACTTTATTCCCGTTGGTAAACCACGAAGTCCGTTGACTCGCAGTTGCGCGTACGATTCAGCAAGTGCTTCTTCGAGATACCGCAAGAACGACGACTTGTTGTACGCGGTCATTCCAATATCTGCCCGAAGTTCACGGAACAGCTTGAATTTCGGTGACAGGAAAGAATGGACGCTTTCGTGATATCTGGCCAGCTTGATATCGTCGGCTGTGCCGAAAGTTGAGTAGAGAACGTTGCCAAACTTGTCAGTTTCTCCGAATCCCGCTGGCAATGTCGAGTCGCCAACTTCCGTTACCTTCCCAAAGAGTCGTCGACCTCTCACTGTACTGTTTGGGGCATCACATTTATTACCAAGCTTAACCGTTTTTATGGCATTATCAACTTGTTCAATTGCCTTGTTTACTTTTTTCAGGGTATTTTCAAATCCTTTTTTTCTCTTTAATAGTCTGGAAAGCTTTCTTAATTGACCACCAAGCTTGACAACCCTTTTTGTTCCCAATTTTGTGACCAGACCTCCCGCTGGCAACAAATCCAATCCGACGAATACAGCAAGAGTGAGCTATGCAGGGGCGGTTCTTCATGGCACATATAGCTATTATAGCGATATGGTACCATAACACGGTCCGCACAGCGGACTCTATAACGCACATAACCAGCAGTGGCATCTGGCGTCAGTCATGCGTGGCGAAGGTCATTTACCGGGCTGATTGGTTTGTCTGAAGTTGTGCAGCGGTGAGGGCGTTTTTTAACAAGTTGGCAATCGTCATCGGCCCGACTCCACCAGGTACGGGAGTGATTGCACCGGCGATATGGGCAACGTTCTGGTAATCGACATCGCCGACCAGTTTTCCGTCGACGCGATTGATGCCAACATCGATCACAATCGCTCCCGGTTTGACCATCTGTTCCGTTACAAAATTTGCCTTGCCGATCGCAGCGATAAGAATATCGGCCTGAGAAGTCATATCGGCCAGGTTCCTGGTGCGCGAATGGCAGATGGTGACAGTCGCATCGACTCCCCGTTGAATCAGGAGCAGCCCCATCGGCTTGCCGACAATTTCGCTGCGTCCAAGAATGACCGCGTGTTTGCCCGAAGTATCCGGACAGACCTGCTGGATCAACTGTAAACATCCCGCCGGAGTACAGGGGAGAAATCTTGGACGGCCCTGTGCGAGTAAACCGACATTTTCCGGATGAAACGCATCGACATCTTTCATCGGGGAAATGGCATCCAGAATGGCCTGTTCCTCAATTTGCTTCGGGAGCGGAAGTTGCACCAGAATTCCGTGCACCTGCGGATCGGTATTGAGTTTTCCGATCAGTTCCAGTAATTCTGCCTGGGAGGTTTCTGCAGCGAGTCGATGAACTGTACTTCTCATTCCCGCGGCCAGACAGGCTTTTTCCTTGTTGCGAACATAGACCTGCGAGGCGGCATCTTCGCCCACAAGAATAACGACGAGATGCGGCGTGGTGCCGGTCTGTTCAATGAACGCCGCGACCTGTTTGCCCGTTTCATCCCGCAACCGCTTTGCAGTCGCTTTGCCATCAATGATAGTCACAGACACAGTTGACACCTTGCAAAAAATATGGACAACGTCGAGTGCGCTGGCAACGCACGAAGTATTCCGGACAGACGGCGAATTCGCATCGGGTGCTTTCTGACGCAATCGACGGCTACCAGTTGAACCGTCCGGTTGAGCTGCTCAATTGAGCCGCCCCATTAAACCGCCCATCAGTGAAATTGAGTTAAACGAAGTCCCGTTAAACAATGTAGATCAACGGGAACAGGAAGATCCAAACCAGATCGACAAAGTGCCAATACAGGCCGATGTTTTCGATATAGGTTGTCGCCGCGGTTGTCAAGGAGGTTCCCCAAACGAGCACCGTCAGAAAGAGGATCATCCCGATAACGACATGCAGGGCGTGAATTCCGGTCAGGAAGAAATAGAGGGAAGCGAACAGGTTGCCGAATTTGATCGGCTGTGGATGGTGGACGCCTTGCATGTGCGAAGCGAAGCGTTCATCGCCTCTGAGGTGCTCCAGTGCCCCAATCACACCTGCCGCATTCAAGGCGGCTTCGGTATTTGAAAAGTGTTCGTGCTTCGATCCCTCGGCTTGCTTCTGATGTGATCCGAGTTCGACTGTTTCGGCGGAGACACGATCACGAACAAGCGACACTGCCTGGTTGAATTGCTGGA
>JALTOP010000212.1 GCA_027000105.1 Planctomycetaceae bacterium
TATCACGGGCCTGATTCAGCAGCGGCTCTATCTGGCTGGAGTCGACGGTCGTCGACGAAACCCACATGGCGAAAACAAATGGAAAACCGGTCCAGTTGACCCACTCCTCGCCCAAATCCCAAGTGTCGGAAAATTCTTCAGCCGGTGGATGAATGGCACGATCCCCAATCAGCAGGATCGCGTCGCAATCTGTTTCTGCCATCGATTGAGACAGAGGCAGCGGGAACAGTTCCGGTTCAACGCCATACCGTTCAGCCAGGAGAACCCGGGAAAGAGCCGCACTGGTTCGGGAACCCTCGTCCAACGCCAGGGTGCGAATATCTCCCCAAGGGACGCGAGTGTAAAGTTTGACACTCAGTACCGGGCCATGTGTGGCGACGCAGGCATCGGAAAGGATTTTGTAATCGTCACGGTAAAAATATTCGACCGAAGGAATCAAAGCGACATCCAAACGCCCCGCGGAAAGATCATCGGCCAGACGGGAAGGATAATCGAGACGCAGGTTCCCGGCGGGCAGGACTTTTTCCAACCCTTCGATTAACGGTTTGGAATTCAGGTAGGAAACGGCCCCCACACGTGGAAACCGACTCGCCACGCACGTTTCCCTGTCTTGAGAAAAGGATTCTTCCGGGTCTGTCACCAAATGTATCGACATCTAATTATGTTTAGGTTATTCGTTCTGTTAATAGAAAAAACGCCTCAAGGCGATATTACTCTTTTGGTTACAAACATGCCACACTCGGGAAAGTTTCGATAATCAGAAGTTAAAAAAAGGAAACAATCAAATTGCCCCCAGATGACTTCTCTATTGTAGACGGAACACGGAGATTAACCAGTTGATTTGAGTATGATGTAAAATGGAACAGCAGGGAGGGATGGCGAAAAGACCGCCCCTGTCTGATAACTTCAGCACGTGATCGCGAGTTGCATGTGATCAGGTTCGCGGATTGCACCGGGCTATTCGCTTGTTTGAAAATGACTTGCAGTTGGTTGCGTTATTGTAAACATCGCAATTCCAACAAAATATGCACATGAGCGGAATCTCAAGACAAAAGACCGTTGACCAACCCCTGCGTTTAATCAGAAAAAATCGTCATTGAAATGAGAACGGATTCTGTTCAATAGCGAAACGTGTCGCCGGAAACTTCAAAGCCGGGGCGCATTGCGATATTGATTAACAGTCCCAGACTGGCGGAGGTCATCAACATGCTCGACCCACCGTAACTGAGTAGAGGAAGAGTCAAGCCGGTAATCGGCATCAAACCGACAGTCATGCCCGTATTGATGATCAATTGAGTCGCAAGAATCGCAACGATTCCAACAGCCAGTAATCGCCCAAATGGCTCGTGGGTGTTTGAAGCGATTTTCAGCCCTTGGGCAAACAGGACGAGATAGAAACCGATAATCATCACACATCCCCACAACCCCCATCGTTCTCCCACAAGGCAGAAAACGAAATCGGTTCGCGAAGCCGGGAGATGGTAGAGGTATTCATCATCGGTTGCGGGACCGGAAATATCACTTCCCCATAAACCGCCCAATGCGAGCATCTGTTTCGATTGGTGAAGATGGTAGCCATCGCCACGTGGCGCGGGACCTTCATCTTTCTGGGTAAACAAGGTCGTGACGCGCGATTTTTGTTCAGCAGACATAAATCGCCAGCCGACCGGCATCAGTGCCATTCCTAAAGTGAAAATTAACAGCAAATGCTTTCCCTTGGCCCCAGCGGCGAAAAGCATCGCAAACAGAACCGGCAAAAACAGAAGCGATGTTCCCAGATCCGGTTCACGTAAAATAAGCCCCATCGGTATCAGTGTGATGGCGAATGGGACAACCAGTCCCCAAAGTTTGCGATAGTTGTCGCGGAACATCAAATATTGGGCCAAAGCCATCATGAACGTCAGCTTGGCAATTTCAGATGGTTGAAAATTGATCGGCCCCAATGGAATCCAGCGATGGGCTCCGCCGCGAGCAGGCATGAAATACGGAATAATCAACAACAGCAGACTGATAAAAAAGAGGGAATACCCCTGAGATCGCCAAACACGATACGGAATGATCGATACGAGCACGGTAACGGGGATTGACAACAGAACCCACACAAGCTGGCGGTAAAAGAGACCGGAGTCTCCGGCCAGTTCATCGCCTCGCGCAATCGCGGCCAAACCGGCTGTCATCAATGCCACCTGCATAACGATCAGCAGCCAGGGGAAACGATTCCAGCGGATCACGTTTGTCTCTACCATACAATCATGCGCAACTTGGGGGAATCATCCATCTGTTACCAACTGAAGCCATTTTTGCCTCTCGGCCTTTACCTCGATTTCTCCCCGACCCTCTGACAATTGGCCCGGATGACGCGAGCCGAAAACGGTAACGAGCGGCCATTCTCGCTCTATCATACTCTTCTTGGCCTGATTCGAGAACGGTAATTCTCTGCCACGATTTTCGGCCATTATTCGGTATAACCGGGGGATTACCAGAGCGGCCCAAAAAGAAAACAGGCCCTCAACCAGTTACCTGGAGAGGGCCTGTTCGTCTTGTGATCCTGTTTGTTTATCTGATCTGTCTATCGAATTGATGAACCTATCTCAGATCGGAACGAGAGAAAAGGTGAGCGTGGACGGTAACAAGACCACAGCCCCTGACATCTCGAACCAGCAAACTGGTGCGGCGTCCCGTTCTTCGCATCGCGATATCGTAGTCTCGCTGGCATCGAATAAAACGACCGTCGATTTCGACAATCACGTCACCCCGTTCCAACCCGATTCGACAAGCTTCTGAACCTGGAACAACATCTGTCACAACCATACCGCGTCGTGTCGCATATCCGTAGATTCCCAAGGTCGGAGTCTGAGGAACGACATAACATCCACCGGAATGGCAGGAAGAAGCAATACGAGTTCGGTGATCCGCTTTCGCATTGGAAACGCTCATGCTTGCAGTAATTGCGATGGCGATGGCAAATGCCTTGATTGCAGTTGATGTTTTCATTGTTCTGTTCCCCGTCTTAAGTGAAAAGTTTGAGATTTGTTTTTGATTGAGTCCCTCATGGCCTCTACAAACAAAGCGGAGAATGGGGCGGACAGGTGACATATTGGGGGGGGGGATTTTTGTTTTTTTGTGTAGAAATTACAAAATTGGCCTGAAAAGTCCATCAAACAGGTGAAATGGGAATCGCCGTTGAGTTGCCCGTTGCTTCCAGATTACTCTTACCGCCGCACTCACGATGATTTCACAGGAGTGAACCAGCAGGAAGCAGGGCCAATGAAACAGATCATGACAACCACCATTGCTTATTCCCATCTCCGTTTTTTGATTGCTGCACTTGTTGTTCTCGCGACCTTCATCGGTTGCAGAACCGCTCCGATCAGCGGACGCAAGCAGGTAATCATGATTCCTGAACAGCAGGAAATCGAGATGGGCAGGCAGGCGTACGAAGAAGTTCTCGCTGAGGAGAAGCTTTCAACCAACCGTCATTATATTGAAATGGTCAACCGTGTCGGGAAACGGATTGCTGCGGTTTCGGGAAAAGATGATTACGACTGGGAATTTCGCGTGATCAGCTCTCCGACAATGAACGCCTTCGCCTTGCCGGGTGGGAAAGTCGCGATTTATGAAGGCATCATGCCGATCTGCGAAAATGAAGCCGGGTTGGCTGTGGTGATGTCCCACGAAATTGCCCATGCACTGGCTCGGCACGGCGGGGAGAGAATGACACAACAGAGCATTGTCAATGGTCTTGGACGGGTCGTCGAATACGCATCGCGAAATCGGGAGCAGAAAAAACGGGATCGAATTCGCGCCCTGTACGGGATCGGGACGCAGTACGGGTTCACTCTCCCTTACAGTCGTAAACAGGAATCGGAAGCAGATCAGATCGGTTTGATGCTCATGGCTCGGGCTGGCTACGATCCTACCGAAGCCCCCAGGTTCTGGAGACGATTCAGCCAGCAAAATGGTGAGAAGCCACCGGAGTTTATGTCAACTCATCCGTCCGACGAACACCGCGCAGCCGATCTGCAGGCGATGCTTCCGGAAGCCTACAAGGAATACGAATCCGCTCCCGAACAGTATGCGTTGGGGCAGCCGATCTTTACATCGGAAACATTGAATGCAGGTGCCCTTGCAAAACAGTCACCCGCACAAAGCCAATCGCCGGCCAGTGCAGCCACGACAAACAAGATTCAACCCGCCTCCGGTTCCGAGCCTCCTTCCTATCCGGATCCGTTCAGAAAATACCCGGACCCCTTCAAAAAGTAGTCCCTTTTCAGGCTTCGCGTCGTTTTACTCACCGACATGAAGACCGATATGGCCGGCTCAACCGGTCCTCCCAAAATCCCCTGCGCACTGGTTGTGTCACTCGCTATGATGTAGCAGCCGTTCGTGTCCTGTTTGCCTTGATCTGCTTAAGCCGTTCGATCATCTGTCGGGCTTTTTCCGGATATTTATCGAACACGTTATTTTTCTCTCCGACATCTTTTTCCAGATTGTAAAGCTCGTATCTTATCTGTTTCTTTTTCAACTTCTTGTTCCTGGCCCACTTTTTTCTTTGAGGGTTGAAAGAAACGAGTTTCCAGTCTCCCTTTCGCAGTCCAATTGCGCCGATACCCTGTTCAACAACATACTCTCGCCCTGTCGCATCCGGACGGTGCAGTAAAACATCGAGCATGTTGAAACTATCCGGGAAGGCGTCTGCGGGGACGGTTTGCCCTGCCAGCTTTGCAAACGTGGCAGGCAGATCGATCGTGTCGATCATTTTATCGCTGACTCCCGGAGTGATTTTACCCGGCCACCAGGTGATGAACGGAGTACGGGTTCCTCCTTCATACGCCGTGTATTTGCCACCACGAAACGGGCCGGAAGGCCGGTGTTTCCCCAGTTTCTCAACAGCACCATCCTTGTAGCCATCATCCAGAACCGGTCCGTTATCACTACAAAAAACGATCAACGTATTCCTGTCCAGATCGAGCCTCTCCAGAGTTTTGGTCAACTGTCCGACCGACCAATCGAGTTCAACAATCGCATCTCCCCGGTAGCCAAGCGATGTTTTCCCCTGAAATCTTTCGTGAGGCATTCGGGGCACGTGAATATCATGTGAAGAGAAAAACAGGAAAAACGGTTTATCCCGGTGGGCTTCAATCCATTCGACAGATTTTTTCACCCATTCGTCGGCCAGGTCTTCATCCCGAAAGCGGGCTTTATGCCCCCCGGTATAAAAACCGATTCTGCCGATGCCGTTATGGATGGTGTTATTGTGTCCGTGTGACCAATCCATTCTTAACGTCT
>JALTOP010000213.1 GCA_027000105.1 Planctomycetaceae bacterium
ATCGTTGCCGATGGTGTAGCCGCAGATTTTCATTTCGGGCGTCAACATCAGCGCGAGTTCCGGCTCCGGAACCGACCAGTTGCTATCCGCTCGAACCCGTACCGGTTCACCTGGCGAAACCACCTGCGAAGGGCCTGCCTTGTAGAACAATTCGGGGCGATCTGCCGAATAGACCAGATCGTAATGCGAAGCCCCGTGTTCAGATTCATCCATTCTCGCCTGTTGACTCCGTTTGTAGGTGACCCCCGCGGCCCAGACATCCTGCCTGTCAACGGGAGCGAGAAAGCGGACTTCCTCGATCGCGACCGGCGCAATTTTTTGATGCACCAGATACTTGGCCAGTCCGGCCGGATCGGGAGCGTGAAGAATATCGGAAAGTCTGCGGTACTCCTGCATCTGTGTCATATCGAGAACACGGACGGAGGCGTCTTCCAACAACGCAACATGCACTTCCGCATTGGGAAGCAGAACACGAGCCAATTTCATCGAGGGATTCCATCAACAACAGTACGGGAACGGGAACGGGAATATCTGTCGGGCCATCATACCGAACGCGATATCTCTTGTGTAGCCGTCGGCAAAAGAAAAACTCTGCTCAATACTATTTGGCCGGTTTCATCGGGAGACGATTGGCCGATTCCGGGCGGGAGATGCCGGCTTTTCGCAGAGTGATGGCTAACGGTTTACGGTTTACAGAGAACCGGTTGGTCGGGTTGATCAGACATTAACCGGTTCCGTTTCGGCGTCGAATTTCGAGATCAGATCGAAGAAGAGTTCTTCGAGATCGTTTTGGTGATGTTTCTGTTCCAGTTCTTCGAGTGTTCCCATTGCCAGGATGGAACCTTTGTGAATGATGGCGACGCGGTCACAAAGTTTTTCGACTTCGCGCATGATGTGGGTCGAGAAGATAATCGATTTGCCCTGAGAGCGGAGCGATTCGATCACTTCGAGCAGTTTGCGGGCGACCAGAACATCGAGCCCGGAAGTCGGTTCGTCGAAAATGAGAACGGGAGGATCGTGGATAATTGTGCGGGCGATAGAAACTTTCTGCTGCATACCGGTGGACATTTTCGCACAGAGCACATCACGGAATTCATTCATCTGCAGTGTTTCGAAAACTTCATGCAACCGATGTTGCAGCAAATCTTCGGGTAATCCGTACAGCCGACCGAAGTATTCGACCATCTCCCAGGCTGTCATGCGGTCGTAAACGCCGGTGTTTCCCGACATGAAGCCGATGTTCTGTCTCACCTGTGTCGGATGGGTCTGGACATCAAACCCGGCGACAATCGCCCGCCCTTCGGAGGGCCTCAACACCGTACTGAGGATGCGCAGGCATGTTGTCTTGCCGGCTCCGTTCGGGCCGAGCAGACCGTAGATTTCCCCCGGTTTCACATCGAAGGAAACCTCTCTGAGAGCGTAAACTTTGCCTCGACGAAAATCGTCAAAATACTTGGAAAGATTTTCAACTTCTATCATGGGGCCGTTAAACAGAATTCAGGGGAGAGTTTTGCAGGAAAGAACAGTTCGAAAAGAGAGACCACACACAAAGAAATACAAGAAAGATCACACACAAAGGTCACGCACAAGGAAAAACTGCGTACACTGTAACGAATTGGTTCACAATCCGAAACGCGAGATTCAAAAAAGCTGCGATCAGGCCTCGATCGGGCTGCGATCGAGGCTCAGCCGGGCTGTTTGGTTTGAGCGCTCGCCCGTTTCGGAGCGGTTCCTTTTCGGGACTGCAGGAATTGTCGGGAGGCAACTCGGGTTTGGCAAATTGCTCTTTCGGGATTTGTGCGATCGTCGTAACATGGGACTGGTGAGTGAAGATGTGGTGACGGTATGTGAATTGGGCGTGCCGGCGGTGTCGATATTCTTGCCTTGTCGATGTTTTTGTTGAAGTCGTTCGTTTACGAATCTGGTCATTTACGAAGTGTATTGTCATGAATCAGCCTTCCCGCTTTTCGGTCATACTCGCCCTGCTTTCTGTCGCGTTCGGGCTTGGGGGAATTTCGTCATTCGAGCGTGTGGTTCGGGCGGAGAAAAAAGTTCCGATCAGCAAAAGGCTTCACACGGAATTGAGTGTGGATCTGCTTCTTCCCCGTACGCAAGGCAATCCGCTGGCAGGCCAAAAATGGGCGAGTCTTTTTCGTGACCTGGGTGTTTATGTCCGTGTGCGTCAAAGAAAAGGGAACGATACTGTCGGCGTTGAGCAGTTCATCTACGGAACCATTCGCAGAGTGAAAGTGACCGGGCAGATCGATCGCGCGGGCAACATTGTTCTTCCCGAGCGGACTTTTCGTCCGGGCGATACCGAAAAATTGAAGGAATGGATCAAGGAATTGCAGGTCTACGGTGCTCAAGGAGCGCCCGAAGGACAGCCTTTGTGGGGATTGAAGAGGGCTGCCTTCAAAAAACTGTATGACGATCTGGCGAAAACGGTCGATCGTGACACATCCAGCCTGAGTTTGACCGAAGCGATACGATCGCTCGAACTGCCTGCGGAATATCCTCTCCGTTTCACAGCGGCCACGCGGGAACATTTGAGCGTTCTGCAGGAGCAGCAAAAGTTGCCTGCGGTCAAGCATAATTTGCGTCAATTCGCCAAGGGGACGGCTCTGGCGATGATTCTGCGTGGTTATTCACTCTCGTTTTCGCCTCGAAGACTGCCCGATGAATCGATCGAACTGGATATCGAGCCTTACGACAGATCGAAAGAGAGCTGGCCGATCGGCTGGGATCCCGCCCCGCTCGGTTTGAAACGGTTGTCACTGGCGAAGAAGATGTATCAGGCCACCGTGATTGAAATTCACGATCTTCCGATTTCGAAACTGATCCCCAAAGTCCAACGCGAAACGGAGCTGGATGTTTTTATCGACCCGTTGGCGATTTCGGAAGCCGGGCTGAATCTTGACCAGTTGATTGTCAACTTCCCACGGAAGCGGACCTCGTGGTCACTCTGTTTGCGTACCGTTTTGGCTCAGGTGAAACTGATACAGAAACTTCGTGTGGACGAAAACAACCGCCCCTTCATCTGGGTGAGGCGATTCGAACCGCAGATCAAAAAGAAAAAATAGGCAACATGGTAAACCCCGTGTTTAGTGGGAGTGTTTCTGGTGGCCAGAGAGGAAGCGGATCGCGAAGATTTGGTGGCTGAAGCGACGGCCTACGTGGTGCGTGGTGAATTTTCGATTCCCGATTGGGAACAGCCGCTGTTTATCGGGTTCAGGAAAAATGGCGCCTTTTCGTTCTACTTCGGTTCCGATCCTGTTTACCAATTCGATCCGCAGGGGCGACTTCGTCGGGCGTTTGTGGCGGGAATGTTGTATCGGAGTGAAGGGGAGACGCTCTGTTCGATGTCTCGCCATCGTACCGAGGCGGAAACCACGTTGATGCGGAGAGATTTGTCGAAGCAGCAGTGCGAAGTTTTCCAATGGGGGATGCACGAAGCGATCCGGCAGTTGGATGAAGCCGTTCATGCACAGCGATACCGCATCCGGGAAACAGTTGGCGGGGAAGAGTTGTGGATCGAAAAGATAAAAGAGGCGACCCGGCTTGTGCTTGGTGCCGATCCGTTTCTGGCTCCGAAACTCGTTTCACGCTGAGAAATTCCCTTGGCCAGTTCGATTCTGACACGTTTTCGGTTTGGCCGCGATTCCGTCTCTGCCAGGAATTTACCTCATCGAAATTTCGGCACTGTCGAAGTGACATCACGGACGCGGCTTGTTAGTGCGGAACCGTTCCAGCCCGCAACGCAAGATAACAAAAACAGCCCGGATCGCTTCTTTCATGTTGATTTTGGAATCCCCGAGGCGTCTTTCTTCGAACACGATGGGAGATTCGACAATTTTCGCCCCCACTTGAGCACAACGAAAGAGCAGTTCTTCCTGTACGGAGTAACCTCGTGAGCGAAATCGGCTGAAATCGATTTTCCTCAGCATCGAACAACGGTAACAGCGGTAACTGCCGCTGCAATCTCTGGCTTTCAGGCCCAGGAAAATTCTTGACCAGATATTGATGCAGCGACTCATCAGATGCCTTTTCAATGGCCAGCCGACAATCTTTCCGCCCGGGACATATCGGGAGCCGACCGCGACATCTGCCTGTTCGGTTTGCAGGGCATCAATGAGAGCCGGGATGTATCGGGGAGGATGGCTGAAATCGGCGTCCATGTTGATCAACAGATCGTAGTTACGTTCCAGCGAAAGTTGAAAGGCTTTCAACGTTGCGGAACCGAGGCCGCGCTCCCCTTTTCGGTGTACAACACGAATGTGCGAATCGGCAGCCGCTTTTTCATCGGCAATCTTCCCGGTTCCATCCGGAGAGTCGTCATCGATGATCAGGATATCGCCTTGCGGTAAAACAGATCGAAGTTCACCGAGCAGGCGAGGCAAATTTTCAGCTTCGTTATAGGTGCAAAGTGTGATGAGAACATGCATGTGATTGCGAAACCTGAAAGCCCGGTTTTACTGGTGGTTATTACGAGTTGTTTTCGTGAACAGTTTTTATAAACAGAGGTGTTTTAACGAATTGGGAAATCTTTCCATAGAACCAGAACGTATAATTTTTCTTTCTGGCATCATTTCTGGCATCATTTCTCTTTCGGGGGGAAATTCCTCTCAGCGTCCTGGTTCGACTGTCTTGAAAATCAAGTGACGATTTCATTTTCGTTCCATTTTTTCCTTCTCTTATCATTACATTGAGGATGGTTAAAAGGTTTTCATGCCTGCAAAACAGAGAAACGATTGGCCATCCGACTGGCCGGGGTGGCTATTACCGGACGGCTGGCGCCGTTCCGCTTGCAATGATTGACCGCTACGAGAAAATAATCTCACGCAAAGACACGAAGACGCAAAGGAAGGAAAAAGGTAAGGGAGAGGAAAGCTGAATATTCCAAAGTGGTTTTATTCGTTCTCGCTGATATGGGAACGCCAGTGCGGAAAACTCCCGGCGTCTTTGCGGCCTGGCGAGATACTTCTCCGTGCTCTCCGTGTCTCTGTGGTGCATTTGATTTTACTGTTTGATTCCAGCCGTAGGGCACGCTACGCACCATGAGCGAAGAGTCATGAATTGCCATGTTGGCTACCATCTCGTTAATTGGAAATCCCGGCGTGGCTGGTTCATTCCCATAGCCGTAACCAAAATGATATTTTTCTATAATTTGCGAGCCGTTCGCAAACTTTTACCGTTAGTAATACAAATGGTGTGCAGAGCAGACTCGAGTCGGTTCTGGCATGGCCACTATTCGGGTCATATTGC
>JALTOP010000214.1:0-2906 GCA_027000105.1 Planctomycetaceae bacterium
CTTCGATCTGTTCACGGGAAAGCTGGTCTGACATCATCCGTATCCATTCTCAATCTGAAACTGTGAAAAACCACCGGGGCACGGAGAGTTTCAGCCTTGTAGTTTTTCAGATCCGGTTGAATAGTCTATCCAAAAAAGCCGCAATGACGCCAGGAGTCTTCCATATTGGATTCCCAAACGAAGCTAATTCAAAAGTTGCATGGAATCCATCGTGCAAATATTTTCTTTTTCTTTCCTTTGCGTCTTCGCGTGAGTTTATTTTCTCCCAACGGCCAGACATTGCAAGCGGAACGGCACCACCCGTAGGACACGCTCTTCTTACCACGATTAAAGCACCACGTTTGATTAATGGTGACTGCTATGATAGTACGTTCCTATTGATTGTGAACCACAATTGGTGTGCACAGCACACCCTTGTATCAGCTATCGAATACCAGTGAAACGATTGATGAAGCCGAGGCGTTTCAATCCGTTCTTCATCCGATCAGCCATTGATCGCGCGTTGCTTGCGGATGTTACGGTTCGTCGCTGAACTCGTCCGCTTCGATCAGTTCATCGGGATAGCTGGCGATGACCGAGGTTCTAATGCCGCCTCGTGGCGTGAACTCTGCCCGAATTTCCATCATACGTGGCTGGGTGACAGCAACAAGATCATCCAGAATTTTATTGGTGACGCTTTCATAAAACGCACCATAATTGCGATATTGTTGCAGATAGAGTTTAAGAGACTTCAACTCATAGCAGAGTTTGTCAGCGATATAGGTAATTGTTATCGTCCCAAAATCGGGCTGACCGGTTTTCGGACAGACCGAAGTAAATTCCGGACAGACTGTTTCAATAACATAGTCCCGATTCTCATTGGGGTTTTCAAAGGTTTCCAATAAATCCGCGGTCGGCTCGGTCATGTTGTTCATCTTCAATGAGCAAAGTATTCAATGTGCAAATTATTCAGCGGGCAATGTATTCAACGGGCAATGTATTCAACGGGCAATGTACTCAACGGGCAAAATCGCTGCTACGATTTGTTTTGAGTTCCGTTCGTGACTCTTACTCGCCATAGACCACGACCTGTTCGTGATGTGTCAGCGGGGTGGTTGCCTGATCAGACGCGACGGCGAACTCGACACGGGCATCGCCATCCTTGACAGCCGAGAACACAACATCGAACGTCTCTTCCTGGTTGGCGCCCAGCGCGGCGATCGGTTCGAAGGTGATCACTTGCCCGTTCAGGACAGATTTAACCGGTCCGTTCGCGGATACATATTCCAACTGATCGGGAATTTTGCAAGAGACGCGAACATGGGTCGCCTGGGCAGATCCACGATTCACCACCTTGAAGCGAATTGAAACCCGCTCTCCCCGGGAAACCGGTCCACGAGCATCGGGAACCCGCACAGCCAGGGAAGAAAAGCCTTCCACCTTCACGTCCGTTGCCAATTCCGCCTGATGCCCCGAGGCGCACATGGCTTTGACTCTCATTGTCTGAGTGCCGATATTGGTGGGAATCAATGTCGAGGTGACCCTGACTTCCTGCCCGCCAGGCAGTTCGGAGACCGTCCAGGTGATCGTTCTCAATTCTTCACTGTAAAGCCCGTTGTCGGAGGCTTTTTTGAATTTGAAACCTGCGGGAACATATTCAATTATCGTGACGTTTTTGAGCAGTTTTTTGGAATTATTTTTGAGAATGGTCGTCTGCTGCATGGCATGACCAACAAACCGGCGGGATGGCCCCTTACGGGTGAGTGTCATCACCGCGGGGATCACTTCCAGCGAGGCTTTGGCTTCCGCCTTGAAACCGGCCTCTGCCTTGATGGAAGCAACATTCTGATAGATGCCCGGTTTTTTGGCGTTCAACTGGAGATCAACCTCTCTTTTCTCACCCGGTTTGAGGGTTCCAATATCATATTCGAGATCTGTCCCTGCCGGATGCTCAAAACCGACCGGAATCAGATTTTGAAGAACGACACCATGAGCTTCGCCATCGCCGGTGTTTTGGGCGATAAAATGAAGATGGGCCGTTTCACCAATAGCGACCTGTTCGTCGGCGGTCAGTTTCAATTCCAGTTTCGGCGCAGTGATGAGTGTCTGTGCTTCAACAACCGACTTGTAGGAAACAGTCGAGACCGAACCGATGTTTCCCGCTTCGATTGGAACAACGCGCACCAGAATTTTCTTTCGTTCTCCGGGAGCCAAATCCTTGAATTTCCAGATCAGGGTTTTCTCCACCAGTTCTGCCCGGGGAATGGTACCGGTCAGTTTGGTTCCCGCGGGGAACTTGTCTTCCACTTTCACATCCCTGACCGCGACATCTCCCGTGTTCTCGATTTCAATCGAGTAAATGAGAGGTTGGCCAAGGATCGCCTTTTCCGGAGCCGATTTATACAACTCGACCTTCGGTTGCATCACTCGCTCTGAATCTTTTATGTCAACACGTGCCGAGCCGATCAATTCCGGATCGACCTCCTCTTTCGATGTGGCAGCCGGTTCAGCAACTTCCGTTTTTTCCGTACTGATTGCAGGGAATCCGCCTGGTTGTTCCGTTTTTTTCTCGGCAACAGGGGGAGTTCCCGGATTGTAGGAAGGTGGCGTCAAGCTCGGTTCTTTTGATGGAGTCTTTTCCGGCTCTGCAGGGGAAGGCGTTGTTTCCGGGAAAGCCGGCGGGCTTTTCTCTGCACCGAAGTTGAAGGGCGCGGGTTCCCTTTTCATTTCACGGATCGGTTTTTCCGAATTGAACTCCGGCACGCTGCGATATGGGTCATCCGCTTTACTCTCTTTGGCGTCATCAGGTTCCGGGAACCCGGCAAAAAACGGCTTCTTCTTTGAACTGTCGCTGTTTGAAGACGTTTTTTTCTCTGCGGGTGCCGCCGCTGGAGCAGGGAAGGCTGGCTGGCTCGCAGGATTGGCAG
>JALTOP010000214.1:2916-5247 GCA_027000105.1 Planctomycetaceae bacterium
GCAAGGGCTTGGGAGAATCGAACGAAGGTGACGGAAAAGAACCGGGGGCAACGACCGGCGGTTTATTTCCGTTTGCCACGGTCGCTGCATGATCAGACGATGATTTGCCCTGTTCCAAAGGTGGGAAGCCCGATTTTACCTGTTCGGCTGGCTTCTCCCTGGGACTCCGGGCACTCTGTGGAGGAGTGAGGGCAGGGAATCCGGAAGTCGCCGATTTCTTCTTCGGAGCAGGAAATTTGGGCGTCAGGTTTTGCGTCAGTTCGATCAATTCCTGCGAATGACTTTTCTTTTCTCCGGAAGCTGGAACCACTCCGCTTTTTGTCACGTTGTTGGCAGGAGTTCCCGTGTTGTCAGTAGCGGGGGGATCGGGGAACAGACCGGTGACCTGTTTCACTTTTTCAGTCGCCTTTTCCCTGACATCATGCGATGCCTGGGCGATCCCACTTTCCCACTGATCCAGTTCCTGTTCAACTTTGGAAGCCTTCTCCTCAACGGCTTGACCTACCTTGTGCGTCAGGTCATCCAATTGCTTTTTCTTCTTTTCAATCTGCTGTTCAACCTTTGGAACAAAGGCGGCGAAGGGATCAACTGGTTGAGAAGAATTTGAAGCTGTCGTGATCGGTTTTTCCGTACCGGGTGGGTTGAGAGCACCGGGTGGATTAAGCGTACCGGGCGGAGTCCGTTTTTCAACGACCGCAAACGGATCCCTCTTTTCCACTGGTTCGATCGGTTTTTTTTCTGCAATCGGCCTGAAAGGTTGGGGCTCGAAAGCCGACTCTCTATCTGCTTGGGCTGGATGCTCGCCCCCGGTTGCTTTTTGTGCGGGAGGCGTGTTCCTGGCCTGCACAGGGGAACCGGCTGAAGCAACAGGAATTACTCTTTCAGCGAGTTCCTGTTCGGTCGCCGAGTTAGCTTGTTCCTGTTTCGATTCCTGCTTCGAGACGGTAGCTGAATCTTCTTCCTGATTTGATTGTTGGCTTACCTGCGGTTGATCCAGGCTTTTTTGAACCTGCATCAATACCACAAACCCGACGGCTAAACACGCCGCCAATGCTGTCAGCTTCCAGCCTGCGCCTTGCATGGGATTCCCTTCCCGAAGAACGAAAAAACAGGGTTGTATCGCGCCGAAAACTCCCCGCCCCATCCACAATAGATGGTGAAGAACCGAACTCTACCTGGCGAAGAAATCCTCGGTAAGCCGTTAGATAGCAAATTTGGTATTTTTTGCAAAGACCAATTTTTTGAAACCTGTCACGCAAAGGGGCACATGACACACATGAGACAAAACACAAAGTCGCGCAAGACAGCTCCAGGATGCACGAGGACTTTTTTCTTGATACTTCCAGACAAAGCCAAATCAACGAAAACCATCGCCGATCGGCAAGCGTTTAATCAGTGAGCGTTTATCGAATGGTTTATCGAACACCGGAAAGAGCTTGATAGCATTTCGAGACATGGCCCAGACAAAGCCCAGATTTCGAGACAAGGCCTTAAAAAAAAGTGAACACATAAACCCTTTCTGGTCACTTTTTCTGTTACAACCAGAAAGAAACCCAGAAACAGGAAAAATAAATCCCATGTGTCCAAACAGACGTATCTATTTTATATTTAATGAGTTGCGGCATAATCAAACGGGGCGATTGTAATTATTTCCCAAAATATTGGTTCGCATGCGAACTTTTTTCAACCATTTGCAATCCAAGAAGCGTAGTAAGGGAAGAAACGGGTCTGCATGTGATTGCAGACCATTTTTGCCGTTTTTTATCTATTTGCTCAGGACGGGTGGATTCGATCTCTTTGGAGAACTTCAGGAGGGGGGTTGGTGTCCAGCCAGGAGAAAAAGAAGATGGGACGTTACCACAATCCAGCATTGAGGCAGCTCAAAGAACAGCAGGTTCGGTACGCACCTCGCCATGTCAAGATGGAACAGATCCAGCGAGCGGAAGATCTGTTATCCCGGTTGAATCCTTCGGAAACCTATCGATATCCCGAACTGTTCCAACAGATTACCGATTACGAAGCGACCACGTACCCCGATTTGATGATCGAAGGGCGTGATGCGGTTCACGATCTCTGCAAGTTCGTTGAGGATCTTTCGGAGAGTGCCGATTTGTCGGCCGGGGATGTCTCGGAAGATTTGTTGACGGTGGACGATTTAAGTGAGCGTTTCAAGGTTTCGACCAAGACTGTCGATCGTTGGCGAGCCAGAGGGCTGGTCGGTCGGAAAATGAAGCTCGGTTCGCGCAAACGCATTGTTTTCCTGAAATCGAGCGTCGATCGCTTTGTCGAACGGAATGCGGATGAAGTCAGACGTAGCAGTCGCTTCACACA
>JALTOP010000215.1:0-17085 GCA_027000105.1 Planctomycetaceae bacterium
CAATAAGAGACAAAAATTGCGGGTTCTGGCGACATCATCGATGCTGGGTGCAACTCGCTGAATGGGCAACATTTCTTTTCAACCCTTCTTCGCGGTGATTCTGTCCACACCCACCCATTTTCGCAGCACCGCCGGCACAACGACACTTCCATCAGCCTGTTGGTTGTTTTCCAGAATGGCAATCATGGCGCGCGTCACGGCAACAGCGGTTCCGTTCAAAGTGTGCACAAACCGGGTTCCCTTTTTTCCAGGCGTCCTGCATCGTGTTCCCAGGCGGCGAGCCTGGTAGTCGGTGCAGTTCGTGCAGCTGGTCACTTCGCCGTATCCGCCGCGTCCGGGCATCCAGGCTTCCAAATCGTATTTTCGATAGGACGATCCGCCCATATCTCCTGTGCAGATATCGAGCACTCGATAAGGCAACTCCAGCCCCTGAAAAATCTCTTCCTCGATTCGCAGAATCATTTGATGATATTCGTCAGAAGCTGACAATTCGGGAGCCGTAAAGCCGAACATTTCCACTTTTGTAAATTGATGCACCCGATAGATTCCGCGCGTGGCCCGACCATGAGCACCTGCCTCTGTTCTGAAACAGTGCGAGATACCCGCGATTTTCAGAGGCAACTTGTCGGCATCGATGATTTCATCCTTCATCATCCCGCCCAACGTGATTTCCGCGGTGGCCACCAGTGACAAATCGGAATTTTCGACCGAATAAATCTGGGTTTCGTCGCCCCGTGGGATGTAGCCGATGCCCTCAAGCACTTCGTCTCTGGCAAGATCGGGAGTTGTTGTAATGGTGAATCCCTCTGCCACCAGCTTTTCAACAGCGTACTGCACCAAGGCAAGTTCCAGCAGAACGGCTTCATTCTTGAGATAATAAAAACCGTGCCCTGCGACTTTGCTGCCCGATTCAAAATCGATCAGGTCAAGTCCCTGGGCAAGTTCGACATGATCTTTCGGTTCGAAATCAAACTCGGGAATTTCGCCCACTTCACGTACCGTTACCGAATCTTCTTCCAGGCGACCGACGGGAGAATCGGGGTGCGTCATGTTCGGTATTTGCGACTGCAACGCATACAACTGTTCCTCGACTTTTTTCTGCTCTTCCTCGATTTTCGCCACTTCTTCGCGAAGCTGCTTGCCTCGGGCAATCAACGCCGGCTTCTGGTCAGCCGATGCCTTCGGGATTTTTCCGGAGGTCTCTTTCTGCTCCTTGCGCAACGCATCGCCCCGGGTAATCAACTCCCTGCGTTGATCCCGCAACGAAAGAATCGGACTGACATCGACCTGCACGCCCCGGTTCCGGCAATTCGCCTTGACTTCTTCCAAATGATCACAGATGTATTGCAAATCGAGCATGTCGCACTTTCGTTAATTACACTTTCATTAATTGATAGTATCCGATCTCCTGGAGTCCGCCTCCGGGAAATGATCGAAAAATAATTGAAAAATAACGCTGACCGTCATGAGGAAGCCTCCCGGCCACGTCTGAAGGAATCGGCCGGTTGGACGGTCGTATCTGATACCTGCCTGTCGAACGCAGTAATAACCGCAGTGTTGTCCGCAATGGCCCCCACCTGTTGTTCGCCTGTTGTCGATGGGGAAAACCATGCGATGCGGATTATGACAAACTTCGGCCTGCGTGTCACCACTGGCTGGAGGGCATTCTGCATCGGGGAAATCGAATCGTGTTCCGGCTTTGCTCGATTGCGAAAATTCGGCAAGCTGAGACGGTATTTCTTTCACCGGGCCTTTTCTTCGATCAATGCGTCAAGCTCCTGTTTCAATCTTGGGAGTATTTCGTCGTACGGGTATGCTCCCAAAGATTCAGTCCCTTTTTTCAGATTGACGAAATTGGGAGCACACCACAAGCCGAGGTCGGCATCGTCGGTTTCACCCGGGCCGTTCACCCGACACCCCATCACGGCGATGGTAATGGCATGATCTTTTGCGTAATCGGACATCTCCTTCACCTGAGCGGCCAGTTCGACGAAAGCTTCGTTTTCGACACGGGAACAACTCGGACAACTGATGATATTCAGCCCCTGGCGGTTGAAATCGACGACCGAACGGACGCGGCCTTTTGCGATGTCATCCAGTATTTTCCGCCCGGCTTCAATCTCCTCGTACTTGCGATCATTGGGAACGGTCAACGAAACGCGAATTGTATCTCCGATACCACGGCCAATCATCTGTTCGAAGGCAATCCTCGTTTTAATGATTCCATCGGGGGGCATTCCTGCCTCGGTAACGCCCAGGTGCAACGGGATATCGGGCCTCATTTCCGCAAATCGCCGATTCACTTCGACGACCTTTTCCGGGTCGGAATCTTTCAGGGAAACACAAAACCGCTCAAAACCGAGAGACTCGACATATTCACAATGCTCAATAGCCGATTCGAGCATCGGAGAAATTGAATCGTCGGGATCGTACTTGTCCACTTTTGCGGGATCAACAGATCCGCAGTTCACGCCGATCCGTATGGCGCAATCGTGCTCGCGGGCAGTGTCAACCAGAAAAGCGACCTTTTCTTGCCACGGTTTGTCCCGTTCGTGATGATACAAATGCCCCGGATTGTACCTGAGTTTCTGCACATGCGGAGCAACATCGGTTGCAAGCCGATAATTTTCCTGCAGATCAACCGAAAGGTTCGCCTCCACCTGCGTTGCAATCTCTTTCAGGGCGGCTGCATCTTTTTTGCTGTCAACAGCGACGCGAATGATATCCGCACCGGCTTCGACGAGTTGCCGAATCTGCTCGACAGTTGCATCGATATTGGGCGTTTTGGTCGCCGTCATGCTTTGTACGGCGATTGGATGACCGGCTCCAATCGCAATCCGGCCAATACGCACTTCCCGAGTCCGGTTTCTTTCAATCGTTGTCATCTGCTATCGATTCGTATCCAAGACTGCTTTAACACTTCACCGCTTTATCACTGCTTCATCACTTCTTCTGAAAGGCGACGGGCAGCCTGAAGACCACTCAGAAACGCCCCTTCCACACGAGCGTCGGTGCACCAATCTCCGGCAATGATAACACGTTGGTGCAAATCGCTAAAGCATCCCGACGCCGCAGGTTGAAGTGGCAGGGCATTTTCCCAACGAAACAGTGCCTGATACCGCGGTTCCGGGAGAACCATCGCAATCGCCTTTTCAAACGCGGCATGAACTTGCCCGATAATTGCCGCCTCGCTGGCATTCCAATGTTCTGCCGACCATTCGGATGACGGATGGAGAATCCAGCATTCAGGCGTTTTTTTTCGCTGAGGCATCGAACTGTTATTCGAAATCCATCGCAAAAGAGAATTCTGCACAAAAGCCCCGCCGAAAGGGAGCGACAGGGAACGATCAAAGGCCATCATCACTGCCAGACATGGCCCCAATTTGAACGGGACGATCTGCTGGATCAGCGGCGAATCACCCGGCAATAATGATTGGGCGATCGGAGAGGGAAGCGCCAATACAACCCAATCAAATAGTTCCGCTGGCTGAGCGGTAACGCCCGATTGGGTGTTTTCGTAACGCACTTGCCAGCGTTGCGCAACCCGTTGCAGTGGCAACACGTTTGCACAAAAGGTGATTTTCGCGGCCCGGCTTGCTGCATTCGGATTCTCTGCTTTGCAACTCCGCACTTTGCAGATCTGTTGCAGCAGATCCGAACAGATCGCATCCATCCCCGGAACGCCAACATAGCGTACATCGTTCCCCGGAGGTGGTTCACAAACTCCATTTGTCAACTTCACAAAAGGGCCTAACCATTGCTGAACGACGCCACGATTTTCCCAATCATGAACCTGCTGTGAAAATTCGACTGAACGAGCAGTAAAATACTGTGCCCCATGATCGAACCAGACGGATTCTGCCGCCTGTTTTGCTCCCCGATCCGGCTGCATCCGAATTCTCGCCATTCTTCCGGAAACCGTTTCTCTCTTTTCAAACAGATGAACATCATGCCCCTGCAAAGAGAGTTCGCGGGCACAGGTCAACCCGGCCAAACCTGCCCCGATGATTGCGACACGTTCTGCCCGTCCCGATGTTGTATCGATTTCTGATTCTATTGACATTCCCACTCCCGGCTGAGAACGAGTGCTCGGATTGAAGCGGTTTCGCTTCGATCGTCAGCTCTTTTCTGTCCAATCTAGCAGGTTTCAGAAAGAATAAAAACAGACCGGCAGAACGATCACAAACCGCCTCATTTACTTCGTCATAGACAGGGCACACGCACGGATTTCTGTTTTCCGGATAGTCCGTCAGGGCTGTTTTTCACATTCGTTTCCACTATACTCCAACGCAACAGTCACTTTTGGCGTACAAACTGCATACAATGGGGCGGTGTCGAACTTCTGGTTGATGCCCGCTCGACACATCTTTCCAAATCATTCATCGAGAAAAGGGTTTTTCATGTTCCGGTCTGCTTCTATTCCTTATTTAATTTTGCTGGCGGTTTCATTTTCAGGATGTGGTGGAACCAAAACGGAAAACAAGGCCGTTGCAGTTCTAAACATGCAGACAGTGGCCATGATGACGGGGGCAGACCTCAGCATGCAAAAGGCGGTTCAGGAACGCAGAAGACAGTTGAATGAAGGACTTGCCGAATACCAGGACAAGCTTCAAGCCACCTGGAAGGAAAAGCAGAAAGAATTTGGCGATAAACCGACCGAGGAACAGCGCAAGCAGTTGGATCAGATCCTCCGAAACCTCAACAGGCAGTCGATGCAAGCCGAAGAAAAATCGAGACAGAACCTGATGCAATTTCAGCAGGAATTGGTCAACAAGTTCCGTGAGCTGGTCAGTCCCATCTCGCTTGAAGTCGCTAAGGAGCATGGGTATTCGGTGGTCATTATTGAAAACCCCAATCTGATCGCTTTCGATACCGCGATCAACATCACTGATCTTGTTGTCGAACGGTTGAAAGAAACCAAGGGAGAAATCGGCACGCTGCCAACAGCCAAGGCGACGCCGGATTCCTCGAAACCGGGGTCGGAACTCCCCGAACTGAAACAACCCAATTTACCCCCTCTGACTTCTCAACAATCAAAAACAAAATTGAAACTCCCTGAAGTCAAAACTGGTGAGGAAAAAAAGCAGCCTGCAGGCAAAACACCGGCTAAAACCGATGAAAAGAAGCCGGAAGCCAAAACATCGACCGATTCAACAGGCAAAACCGAAACGGCTCCCCGGAAGAAATCTCCTTCTGCAAACAAGGCGACGTCCGAAACCGGGGATCAGAAAAAGAAAGAATCGAAACCAGCCGCTGATAAAAAGCCGGAGGAGAAACCGAAATCTGATAAAACGGCTCCCGCTTCAGATAAAAAATAGCGACTGTACCAAACAACCAAGCCGAACCGGCAAGTCGGCAAGGAATGACCGGCTTGCCTGGAACGCGGTCTGGATCAGCATGGTCTGGAGCATGATATTGTAAATATGACACAGGGAATCCCTCAAAAAGAGGATTTTGAAATAACTTTGCCCAATCGGGCTCGCGGCGATATAACACCCATTCCTGCCGGCTCTGCGCGAGCGGTTCCTCCTTTGTGCGCAGAGCCACACATTTCACCTTTCATACGTATTTCCTCAGGCGCGTTGTGTCTGTTTTTGGTGGCCGGTTTTCTGCTGGCAGCCAGTCTCAGTCCTTCACCTCGCGGCTATGGAACCCATCAACAATTAGGTTTACCTCCGTGCTCGATTCAAGTTCTGTTCGGAATTCCGTGCCCCAGTTGCGGGATGACAACCAGCTTCTGCTGGTTTGTTCGCGGGGAGATTCTCAAATCGGCCCGGGCGAATCCTGCCGGTCTGTATCTGGCGACAATCTGTGCCCTGCTGATTCCGTGGACAGCGGCCATCAGCCTGTTCAATCGCATTCTCCTGATCAGGGAACCGTTGCGTTGGGCCGTCATTCTGGGGTGCCTCTACTTTTTCGTTGCTCTGACCCAATGGGGCGTACGCTTTTACTTCGCGGCCTGTTAACATTGACCCTGCTGGCCTGTCTGATGGTGACACAGCCGGGCTGCTCGTTGATGGTCATGGCGGGGAAAGCCCTGATGGGGGACCCCAAGGTTCCTTCCCTGTTTCGTCAACGCACGGGTATCGATCTGATCGAGGACGAAAAAACCGTTCTCATCGTCAGTACAACTCCCGAATTTCTTCGTTTGAAAAACTCGGCTGTCGATCGTGATATCACGGAAGGAGTTTATCGGCGATTCCGGCGCAAGGAAATCAAATGCATCAGCCCCAGCAAAGTCGACAGTTGGCTCGGACGGGTGGGCGGATTCTGGGAAGATCCCTCGGAAATCGCGGAAGAATTCGAAACCGATTACATCATCCATTTCGATCTCGATTCGATCTCGTATGTGGAAGAAAACAGCGTCGGCTTCTATCGCGGCAAAGCTCACGGACAGGTCAAAGTTTACGCCGTGCGAGAGGTGGGCGGAAAACGTGGAGCCTTCCTTATTTTCGAGCATGAATACAAAACTGCCTATCCAAACCACTACCCGATTTCCGCGGACAACATGTCGCAGCGGGCATTTGCGGAAAAATTCACAAAACGGATCGCCGACGAACTGGCCCGATTGTTCTACGACTATCGTTCAACAGAAACGGTCGACTGAAACAGGCCCAACAGGAAACACTCTCAACAGGAAATAGCGCCGACGGGACAGCCCCGTCTGGAAACAATATCGACAGGAAACAATACCATGTATTCTGGAAAAGCCGTGCGGCTCCCAATTCGAATCACAGCCCTGCTTCTGATGAGCACCTTGTGCCTGATCATGACAGGCTGCAATTACGCGATACTGCTTGGCTACCTGATCGGTGGCCCGCCAAGCATCGAACCGGATTTCGATGTCATGACCAATCAATCGATGTCCGACAAGGATGTTTCCGTCTGCGTTGTTGCCTTCGCCCCCACGGAATTGAAATGGGACTTCCCCAAAATCGACCATGAACTTGCCAAGTACGTTGCCTACCGGTTGGTTGAACACGATATCAAGGTCGTCAATCCCGATCAGGTAAAAGCCTGGCTCAACGAACATCCGGATTGGGACAAGGCGGAAGAAATCGGAAAAGCATTCGGTTGTAATTACGTTATCTACATCGACATGAACGATTTCCATCTGTACGAGGAGAACAGCACCACGCTTTACCGGGGTCGCTCGGAGTGCTATATTTCAGTGTTTGAAATGGACGAGGATGGTTACGGCGACAAAATCTACAGCAAGGAAGTCAACTCCAAGTATCCGATTCGCGCCCCGCGTTCAACTTCAGAATTATCGCTCGATACATTCAAGCGGGAGTATCTTTCCCGTTTGAGCAAGGAAATCGGCTGGCTGTTTTACGAACGCTACAACGGCGATAACATCCCCGATGCCATCTGATACGGAATCCTGCCCTGTCATCACAGACCGGAACAGGAGAAATTCGATCTGCATAACATCTGCATAACATAAGTTCGCCAGGGAAATGCTGCCACCACCTGTCGACTGATTTGTGAAACAGTTTCCCACAGCGATGCTCACACTAGGAATCGAAACAACAGGAAAACAGGCAAGTGTGGCGTTATTGGATGGCGGAACAATCCTGGCACATCGCGACTTGAGCGACCGGGGTCGGCCGGATACGAAAACGTTGCCTGTTTGCGTGCAGCAAATGCTGCGACAGCAGGACATCATAGCGGGTGAACTCGACTGCCTGGCTGTCAGTTGTGGTCCCGGAAGCTTTACAGGATTGCGGGTCGGCCTCGTTTTTGCCAAAACATTCGCTTACACCACTGCTGTACCACTGGTTCCAGTCGATACCTTTGCCGTCATTGCCGGGCGGCTGAATCCTCCGGAAGATTGCCTACATTCGGCAGTAGTGGAAGTGGTCGAAGATTTACGGAAAGGTCAAATCGCCTGGCAACGGTTTTCATATTGCGATAACAAGTGGAACCCCGAAGCTGCGATTGAGGTCAGCGATATCGAAGTCTGGGCATCGCTCCCCCGGGAAAATGTTTTACTTTCCGGCCCGACAATCGAACGGATCCTCAAACAGCTTCCAGAAAGCAGCGGATTCTTCCCCGCTGGAATCATCCCTGAACAGAAACGGTCTCCCGATGCGACTGTGGTCGCCCTTCTGGGACAAAACGAACTCAGCCAAAACGGGGCAGTGCATCCATTCGAGTTGCGACCGCTTTACATCCGACGCAGCGCTGCCGAGGAGAGAAGAGCAGGGAAATGACAAGGGTACCCCGGTCTGCTCAAGTCCGAACGTTCAACGTGTCCCAGCGGTCTGCCGATCACCGTTCGGCTATTTCTGTTCGGCTTGTCTTTTCCAATCGCACCTCGCCGCACTATTTGCTTTCCAGCCGTTTCAGGCTATCTGCGGTGACATAACCTTGAACGCCATTTTCCGCCTTTATTTCAGTATAGCTGCCTGCTTCCCGCACGATACTAACCTTGGTTCCCGGTTCCAGCTTTCCATCGGGCGGAATCGCCTGTTGTGGCCCCACTTTGTAATAAACAACCTGTTGGGTAATGACGTGCGTGGGAGAGATGTCGGGATTCGCAGAGCGGCTGCTCTGATCGGGAATCGGAAGTTCAATCTGTTCATCTCCGCTCGCCGGCTCCGGTTCGTGCTGTCCTTCCGGAACGGGGCCGGGATCATTCTTCCCGTCTTCCGCATTTTCGCCGTTCGCCGATGCGGCCGGCCCGGCTGTTGGTGTTTCACTGCAGCCTGAAAAAAGACCCGCGAACAGCACAATGGCAGATATCGCTACCACGCCACGAAAAAAACGAATGGAACACTGCATTCTCTTTCCCTCCCTGTCACTGTTTCAGTCCTGCTGCTTCAAGTCTGCCTACTGCTTGCGCAACGGAAATACCTTGTGGAACTTTTGTGCCACGACGCTGCACTATTCTGCCACAACGGGCCCGGCTGCACAAACTTCTTCACTGACTCCTGAAGCATAATTGGCGAAATTTTCCTGAAACCGTTTTGCCAAATTGGCAGCTGTAACTTGATATTCATTCGCATCGGCCCATGTGTTTTTGGGAACCAGAATATCACTGGGCACCCTCGGGCATTCGGTCACTACGTCCAGGCCGAAGACCGGATCTTTTTCGCAAGGCGCACTGGCCAGTTCCCCTGAATGGATCGCATCAATAATCGCCCGAGTGTGAGGGAGAGGAATTCGGGCCCCCACACCGTACGGTCCGCCACTCCAACCGGTGTTTACGAGCCAGACGTTGACTCGATGCTTCTGAATTTTTTCTGCCAGAAGTTCTGCATAACGTCCGGGGTGCCAGGCTAAAAACGGGCCTCCGAAACAGGGGGAGAATGTCGCTTCCGGTTCGGTCACACCAACTTCTGTCCCGGCGACTTTGGCCGTGTAACCGCTGATGAAATGGTACATCGCCTGTTGTGGAGAGAGTTTGCTCACGGGGGGCAGAACGCCAAATGCGTCACAGGTGAGGAAGATGACATTGGTGGGATGTCCTGCCACGCACGGAATTTTCGCGTTGCTCATATTTTCAATCGGGTACGCTCCACGGGTATTTTGCGTGATGGAGGTATCATTGAAGTCGACGTGGTGACTTTCCTGATCATAAACGACATTTTCAAGAACCGCGCCAAACCGCAACGCATTGAAGATTTCCGGTTCCCGTTCCTTCGAAAGGTAGATCGCCTTGGCGTAGCAGCCTCCCTCGATGTTGAAGATCCCTTCGTCATTCCAGCAATGTTCGTCATCTCCGATGAGATACCGTTTCTGATCCGCGGAAAGCGTTGTTTTACCAGTTCCCGAAAGACCGAACAGGACCGAGGATTCCCCCGTCTGTCGATCAGCAGTGGCTGAACAGTGCATCGAGAGAATCCCTCTTTTCGGCCCCCAGTAATTCACGATGGTGAAAACACCTTTTTTCATCTCGCCGGCGTATTCCGTTCCCAGAATGACAACTTCGCCATCTTCAATACTCAAATCGACCGACGTTTTCGATGTCATCCCGGTGGTATGACGGTTGGCCGGGAATTGACCCGCGTTGATGATGGTGTAATCCGGGTCTCCAAACTGTTCAAGTTCTTCCCTGGTCGGACGAATGAGCATATTCGTCATGAAAAGCGCATGATAGGGCCGGGCACAAATCACACGAATTTTCAACCGGCTGCCAGGATCCCAGCCAGCAAACGCGTCGACACAATAAAGCCGCGGGCAAATATTGAGATAATCGATGGCCCGTTCACGGTTGATCGCGAAAGTCAGATGATCAAGAGGGAAATTGACGGGCCCCCACCAGATATCGTTTTCGGAATCGGGATGTTTGACAACCCGTTTGTCTTTAGGGGATCGGCCTGTTTTTTCGCCCGAGTAGGCAATCAGACACCCCGTATCAGAAATCGAAGTCCCTTTATCATGGAGTATCGCTTCCTCGTACAGTTGTGAGGGAGAAGGATTCCTCAAAATATCCTTCACCGTAATTCCGTGCTGCCGTAAATTGAATTCAGCCATGATCGCTTCTTTTCCTGTCTTTTCAGTACTCTATTTGTGCGAACCTGTTCCCAGGCAAAAAATTCTACGCAAAATGAGACTGGTCACTCCCGCCATCCCGTTCATGATACTGAATCGGATTCGATTTGTCTCTGGCGCATCTGTTACTATTTGTCACAGTCAGCTTATCGCGGTTGATCAGATCATCTCGGTTGATCAGAGTAACACGATTAAACAGCAGCAGCATTAGCGACAGCAAAACGGCCAACAAGGCAAGCGAGACCCACATCATCATGTTCTGAAAGATGGCTACACTTTTTCTTCTTGCGAGAGGGCTTTTGCTTTCTGGACTCCCGCCGCCCAGTAATCAAGTGTCAGAACCAGTCCCGCGGCAAGAATAACCAGGCAGATAACGGGCAGTAAATCGGATGAATCCAGCACATCGCGAAGAGGGAGATTTCTGTAGATTTTGTGTTTGAATTCCATGACTTCGGGGGTCATATCTTTTTGAAACGGCCACAGTTTTCGCAGTGAACCGATCATAAACCCGCAAAGCAAGGCCATCATGGGCGACTCATATCTGGCGAGCAGCAGTTTCAGAACTTTGCTGAACCCCAGCAAACCGAACAGACAGCCTGCACCGAAGGTAACAATGCTCAGAATGATTTCCATGCTGAGTTCACCATGAACCAGCCCTTTGAGCATACCTGTTATTTCCGCATACTTCCCCAACAGAAGCAGGATGAAGGCCCCGCTGATGCCCGGAAGAATCATCGCACAAATCGCGATGGCTCCACAGAAAAACAGATAGAGCAGGCTATCGGGCGGCTGTTGGAAGATTGGCAGTCCGACCAGCCAGAAAGCGAACCAGCCGCCCAGCAGAACAGCCACCAATTCGACCGCTTTCCATTGTTGGACAACTTTCGCCACGAGCCAGCTTGATGCGATAATCAAACCGAAAAAGACAGCCAGAGTCCAGGTGTGAAAATTCAACAGGAGATAGTGCATCAACCCGGCCAGGGAGACCACTCCAACGGCAATGCCCGTTCCCAGTGTCACCAGAAAGGCCAGATCGGCATGATCTGCTGCCTGACGAATTTGCCCCCGAAGAAGATGCGAAACAAACAGTCTGTCCAGATGGCTGATTGCCGTGACGAGCCGATTGTAAATCCCCAATATCAGGGCGACGGTACCGCCGGAAACACCCGGAATGATATCAGCCCCCCCCATCAGAAAACCGGACAGGAGAATCTGGAGTTGAAGGCGTGAACCGCCGGAAGATGAAGTTTGCGACATGAAAGAAAACTATTTCGTCGATACAGTTATGATGGAAAACGACTGGCAATGAACCTCCGAGGCCATCACGCAAACTGCGGCACTGCTGCCGTGATCATTCAGACGCCGTGATAACTCAGAACTGGGCTGGGCCGGTTTGGATAGGTTTTGCGACCGGGGCCGTCTCAACCGGTTGAGTCGCAGCCGCTCCCCCCATACTCCGCCGTGTCGCATAGCGAATGATAAAAGTTGGCAGGATGACTTCCTGTTTGTCTGCGAGAATCGCGGTTGAGCCGTCAAAAATCTGTCCGTTTTTCCCGTTTCGGAATGATTTTTCGGTCGCGTATTGCACGAAGCCCAACCACTGTCGATCGGGAGCGGAAATCCCCAGAAAATTGTTACGCTCGGGAGTGAAACCGAAGAAGTTTCTGGGAAGTGGAGCCGTATGCAGGGAGGTCAATAAAATAGCCATCGTCAGATAACCAGTTGCACCACCGGCCAGCCAGCGGACGACATCATGAGCCAACGGGTGCACCTGGATGAAATTCGGCATGATCTGTTCGGTTCCGATTCTGAAAGCGAAGATGAAGCCGATGAACAGGAGCATCATCGCCACAAAATCCCAGCGATTGTTCCAGGCCGGCCCCAGCCCGAGTGTCGACTGCAGCAGATTGGCCAGCGGTTCAAAATAGTTCATTGTCAGCAGGCCGGCAAACAGAACAGAAAGGAAGGTCAGAGCAGCCCCCCAGGCCCCTTCAGCGGCAACGCACCAGGTGACCACGGCAACCACAATCAAAAGAAACAGGTCTATCATGAAAGTAATCCGTAACCTATCGAATTCGACAACATTCGCTTTTTACAAAAATGAACCAACCAGCTGAACTCTCTTCAATATACAGGCAGATTTCAGGAAACCTGTCTGTTTCAGGAAGCGGATCACAGGATGCGAGCCTGTTTTTCCTGAAAGGCGGATCCTGTTCCTGTTTGACAACTTCCTATATGTTCCTATTTGACAACGCGCAACATCTCATCCACCGAAGTAATTCCCTTGACGACAAGCCTCAAGCCTTCTTCCCGCATGTACAACATCCCGTTTTTTCGGGCCTCAGCCTTGATTTGGGCAATCGCCGCATTATCGCGGATCATGTCCCGCATGCGTTCGTTCATTTCGAGCAATTCGTAAACACCGACTCGCCCCTTGAAGCCAAGACCGCCGCACGTGGGACACTGCCCGTCCACTTCCTTGCTGTTGGGAGGGCGATAGAAGTTTTCAATTTTACTGGCCGGCAAATTCGCCTTTTTCAAAAATTCCGGCTTCGGTTTGTAAGGAACCTTGCAATCGGGACAAAGCCGCCGGGCCAGCCGCTGGCCGAGAATCGCAGAAAGTGAACTCGACAGCATGAACGGCTCAACGCCCAAATCGACCATGCGATACAGGGCGGAAAATGTTTCATTTGCGTGAACGGTCGAAAATACCATGTGCCCGGTATTGGCCGCCTGGCAGGCAATGACAGCCGTTTCCTTATCCCGAATTTCGCCGACCATCACGACATCCGGGTCCTGCCGCAAAATCGAACGCAGTGAATCGGCGAATGTCTGCCCCGCCTTGTTGTTGATTTCGATCTGCGTGACCGTTTCCATCTTGTATTCAATCGGGTCTTCGATCGTGATGATATTCCGTTGATAGGAATCGATTTCCCCCAACGCCGCATACAGTGTTGTCGACTTACCGGCACCGGTCGGCCCACATGTCAGAAACAGACCGTGCGGTTCACTGATTACCTTGCGAAGTTTATCCTGCAACTGTTTTCGCATCCCGAGTTGAGCCAGCGTGCTGACCGAATTCGCCTGATCGAGAATTCGCATCACCATTTTTTCGCCGTAGCGGGTTCCCTGCGAAGCGACACGGAAATCAATTTCGCGGAAATCCATCTCGGCCCGAAAACTTCCATCCTGCGGTTTGCGTTTCTCCGTAATATCCATCGCGGAGAGCACCTTGAAAATGTTGACCACATTCTGACCGACAGCCGGATCAAACGGTTCCGTTGGATACATCACGCCATCGATACGGAGCCGAACGGACATTTCATCGTCTTTCGGTTCCAGATGAATATCGGTTGCACGCCGCAGAATGGCATCGTAGATCAACTCTTTGGCGGAAAGGTAACCGCGTGAACTTTCAACCGCCTTGGAAGGGCCAGCCCCTTTTGTTTTACCCATGAAAACAATCGGCGGGCCGACAGCCTGTTCCATGTGTTCGCCCGAACCGAGTCGAATCCCATACTTGGCAAGAACCCGCAGAGTCACACTTCGGATATGACGGGGTGTCATCACCTTGGCCGATTCGGGCACACGCTGATTTCTTTCGTAAATGTAGGCTCCGACGGAACCCGCATTTCCCAGCAGAACGATAAAGAAACCGAGCAGGTAACTCGGTGTAATCATGCCAAGTGTGAAGCCGGCCAGTCCCCCCAATAAAATCAGGGTTGACCAGAATTCCGGCCGAACTTTCAAACTGCGGCTGTCTTCATCGGCCCATTTGGAACAGTAACACCACAGAAAGAATAACCCCAACAGAGGCAAAAACTTCCAGAGGCTGACATAGTGCCCGCCTGGCAATGCCGTAAAACTGGTGTCTCCTGCCAGAATTCTCGCCGAATCGAGATGGACATTACCACGATAAAAAGTAAACGGATTCGGAGGCAACTCCCCGACACTTCTCCTGGGCGTCAGAGAAGAACCCGAAACACCCGTGTTTCCCTGAGCAGGGCTTTCAGACTGAGCAGGAGTCCCAGGCTGATTGATGCTTTCTGGCGCAGCCGGCTGCGCCTGGGCATCAACAGCCCCCGTCGACAGGACAGCCAGCAGGAATAATATGCGGATAAGCCAAGCCATGTAGCAACACCTCACAAGAAACCGAATTGAGCAACCGCTATGCTTCAGGATACCGCCTGAGACCACAACTGAAAACAGGAATTTGCACCAGAAATGACAATTCTTCACCCTTGGTGCCTGCTCACGACAACAGTATTCTGGCTGAAAACGGCATCGAAGGCAAACCGCCCCAGTCGAAAGCCTCCCTGCTTCAGTGACGAGATTCCATCTGTCAACCAACATCTGTCAACCGACTGAACAGCATAGCATGGGCCCGAAGCAGAAGCCAACTACCGAGCTTCAATTCCCGATACGAAATGTACAAAACCGGAAAACCGGCTCCGGAAAAGAGACCGGAAGTATTCGCGCCATCCCACCTGTGCTGCATGACCGCTCACCCACAATCACGGTTGACTGTTATTGTCGCATAAAATTGTCGCATAAACCGGACAGACTCGTATGACGGCTGGTTGACAGGATATTTTCCAGGACGGCTGTTTCATTATCCCGTGGATCAATCGAGTCGTTTTTTCGCACGATTTTTCGCCTGGGAAAATACATCGACCGAGGGAGGTTGTTCCTGTTTCGAGGTGGACTTCTTTTCTGCCTGCTGTTTTTGGGTCGTCACAACAGGAGAGGGCTCCTCTTTTTTCGGCTTTCGCCAGCCTCTATTTTTCCACCTGCGGACAGGTTTTGTTTTAGGGGCAGTTGATAGCTGAATCGATTGATCCTCCTGCCCGGCTTTCAGGGAAGCGGAGGCAAAGTAATCCCACAGAGAGAGACGACGGCCTGCGATCTCGATCAGAAGCAGCAGCAATGTCATCCCCAGCAAGTACGGAATGAGCGAGACTTTTTTGGGACTTCGTGGCGAATTCCGAAAAACTTCGAGTACGTCTGTTCTCACCTTCCCGCCGGTGAGCGAGGCGATCTCCGTGAGCAACTCTTTCCCGGAGGGCATGCCCGGTCTTGGTGCAAATTCCGGTGAATAGGGCAGCGAAAGGGCTGGCCCGCGTTGGAACTCCCGTTTGCCCGTTTTGATGAGTGTGCGGTACGTTCCCATTCGTGCCAGACGGAATCTCGCCTGCAGAGTATCCGGCCCCACCCAGACAAAATCGGGGTTAATCGTTTCCTGACGATCTGTTCCCGGCGGAACAACAATCATTTGCGGGACTTCGTTTCCTCCGCGGTTTGGACGATCCGGGTCGAGATCGATTGTCGCAACGGCATCCTGACCTTCCCGTTTTATCTTGACGAAGACCTCATTGGACGATTCGTTCCCCAGCAGACAACGGGCGTGAGTAATGACGAAATCGGAATAACCTTCCCAGTCGATCAGGTCTCCGGAGAATTCGCCATCCATCTCAACAGTGAGTGCGGCGGCACGTCCCAGCCCACGGTACCAGAAAGCCGAAAGCGGCGCTCGATATTCATCCTGAGTGACAACCCCCATGGTTGCTTCCGGCTTGAGATAGCTCAGGTTGTAACCATCAATTTTGGGGAACCCTGCTCCGCCCCAATCGCCGATCAATCGCGAATCGAGCAGTTGTTGAGCGGCAATCCCGTCCGGTTGGGTCTTTTCATCTTTCTCGACAAAGCTGCTGCGGGCAACGCTCATGGTATCTTCGGTAAACAGACGGGGCAGTTCGGCGGCATCCTGAGTGAACATGATGTTCCCGTTTCCCAATTTCGCGATATCTTCCAGCAATCGCGCATCCGGATCCTTCACCGTTCCCAGGCCGATAACGCTAACAGTGATGCCGGCTTTATCATATTTGGCAAGAAGAGATTTGTAGGCTCCCGGTTCTTTACTATCTGCTGCATCGGAAAAGAGTATGATATGCTTGGTGCTCTGTTCGGCTTTCATCAGTTCATTGCCGGCGGCGACCAGGGCTTCATAAACGAAAATGCCTCCTCCCATACTTTGAATGCCAAGTGCTTTGTTTGCAATCGCCTCCGCATTTTTGACGGGGATCAATTTTTGAACTGTATGCGGAGCGCTATCGACTGCGATAATGGCCACGCTGTCCCCTGTGGAGAGCAAGCGGACACATTCTGCCGTCCCCAGGTTGGCGAGGTCCATTTTTGTTTTCCCGCCTGAAACCGGTGCAGCCATCGAACCGGAACGATCCAACGCAATCGCAAGAGCCAACCGATTCTTGCGATGTTCTTCCCGTATCTCCATGGAAACGGGCAGTATTTCATCCAATGGACTGTTGAAATATCCTCCCACGCCGAAACTTCGTTTCCCTCCGGTCAGTAGAAGTCCTCCGCCCAGGTCTTCTACATATTGGGCCAACTGCTCCATACCGGTTCGTCCAAAGACCCCGGCAGGCAGATTTTCGATGATGACCGCCCGATAAGGATCGAGAGTATCCTGGGAAACATTGAACTGATCCGCTTTATAAACATCGACATCGATCCGTCCCGCCCGGAGTGCGCGAACCAAATTGCCTTCCCGGCCATCCGCATTCAGCA
>JALTOP010000215.1:17095-18303 GCA_027000105.1 Planctomycetaceae bacterium
TCCGGCCGATCGAAAATGTATGCGTAGCCGTTGAAATAATCCGGCCTTCCCGTTTGATAACCAGTTTCCCGGTCGCAGCCCGATCCGCCTGCACAAAAACCGAAAACTGGAACGGTTCCCGTGGTGAAATTTCCTCCGGTATGTTCAACGATTCGATCGCGACATCGCCCACTTTGACCCGACTGAAAACGCGATAATCGATCGGGATTTTTAACTCTCGCGCCCGGCGGGCCGCACTGTTGGGATCGATGCCGTTGGCTTCGCCGTCCGAAAGAACCAGGATTCGCGTCGGGCGTTTGTCCTCAGCCAGATTGATCGCGCTTTGTATCGCCACGTTCAAATCGCTGCCATCGACGTTGACCGGCTTGGAAAATCCCGCAAACATCGCCGATCCGGAGGGGATTCGTTCAATTTGTGAACTGGCACCGAAAGCGACAATCCCGACGCGATCTCCATCACCACGGTTGCGATCCAGATTGTGGATCAACTCCGCCACGTTGGCCAAAGCCTGTTCGGACATTGAGCGGGAACGGTCTGCCACGACAATGACATCGACTCCCTTCCCTCCCAAATTGTAAAGCGGCCCCGCAAGAGCAAGCAAAAGCAGCAAGGCAATCCCGACTCTCACCAACGTGGTAGCCGTACCGTGCCGGGCATACCGCCACAGAATAATTGCCAGGGGAATTCCCACCAGCAACAATTCAGGATAATAGAATTCGATCATCAACAAACACCGGCTCTGTTTTGCCTGATCTCAATCGGCCCAATCTCAAACGGAATCGTTCAGGACATATTACAGAAATGGAAAGCTCACCAGGCCACTGCTTCCATTGTAGGGACACAAACCCGGAAATTGCCAGCGAATTCACAATTTGATCAGAAACAGATTGATCAGAAACAGACTTCTTCCTGCTCAGACTCCAACGACGTCTGGTTTTCTTCCTGTGGTGAGTGTGCGAGGAAAACAGGCTCTCTCCCAACACAATGAGTCGTCACAACAAAGCGTCATACAGACGAAAAATACGGCCGAAAAATCAATCCCTTTTCGACCGACTGAGAAAAATCGGTCACGAAAGAGACCGAAGGGAAAGAGGCGAAAGGGAACCGAAAGGGACGGGAGGAACAACAGAGGCGTGCGCCGTCGTCTATTCGATAAAGTGGGATCTTAAATCGCGGAAGACGTGCCGGGCACGATGAAGGAAAATTTC
>JALTOP010000216.1 GCA_027000105.1 Planctomycetaceae bacterium
AAAAATTTTCAGATGTCGGTTTTTCACCCGGTTGGCGACACGAAAAAAAGCCGTCCCGGCATCCAGAACGATCCCCTGTTCGGGCAACATCAGGCAGGCGGTGTGACGAATTTCGTTGGGGTGATATCCACCTGATCCCAAAATATGTAATTGCATGAGTGACTCCTGCATCATGTCGTTAAAAAAGGGTTCGCCAGTTCAACCTGTTTAATTGGTTTGCCTGTTGAAATGCCTGTTACCGGGATGAAGTTTCTGTATCGGAGGAATCGAACAGCCCGGGGTTCGATTCCGGTTTCCGAATGAATTTTTCCTCGTTCAGGGGAATGAAAAGATGTTCGAGCGGTTCTCTGGTAGTCAAATCGGGATTGAGCCAGGCTTGTACCGCATTATCATCCGGCAGGATAACAGGCATCCGCTGCTTCGGATGATAGCGGGCAATCAACGGATTGGCATGGGTCGTTAAAATGGTGCACGATTCGGCCTGTTCTTCGCCATCGGACCACTTTTCCCACAGTCCTGCAAAAAGCATCAGTGGAGAATCGGCAAGTTTGAACAGTTGCCCGGCTTCAACAAACATCGTAGCGGGGATGACACAACGTCGCCGCTTGAATGCTTCTCGAAAAGTCGGTTTGATATCAACGGTTTCGCTGCGGGCGTTGAATGTTTTGCGTTGAAACGCCGTGCGGGATTTCTGCCCGGGAGAACTTTTCCACCAGAAAGGAAGCAGTCCCCATTGGGCGGTCACCAATTCCCGCTGTTCGCTGCTGTTGTGCCTGAGCAGGGGAATTTCTGAAAGCGGAAAAAAGCCGTTCTCATCAAACGTGGCGAGCTTCGCATATTGGGCTTGCAGGACTTCCTTCAGTGTTTGCTGTCGCATTTTCAGAAAAAAATGATGGCACATTCGGCGATAACCCTCGCTCATCCTTTGAACAGGTGAAGCAGGCGGGGAATGAATTCATGGAACGCCTTGGCCCGATGCGAAATCACGCTTTTCACCACGGGAGAAAGCTCGCCGAAAGTCCGGTTGTATTCGCGGATCAGAAAATGGGGATCGTACCCGAAACCATTTTGACCGCGTGGTTCGTCGATAATGACCCCGTTGCACTGGCGTTGGACATTCAGACGAATGATTCCTTGCGGATCGGAGAGCGCAATATGACAGACATAGTGTGCGTTCCGTTTTGAAGCGGGCAAACCGGTCAATTTTTCAACCAGCAACGCGTTGTTGGATTCATCCGTCGCCTGATCGCCACTGAAGCGGGCCGAATAGATACCGGGAGCCCCCTGCAAGGCATCCACACACAGCCCGCTATCTTCGCCGATGGTCCATTGCTTGATCTGCCGGGCCGTTTGTGATGCCTTTTTGTTTGCATTTTCTTCGAAGCTGGCGCCATCCTCGACAACTTCGGGCAAATCGCCGAATTCCGAAACCGCTTTGACGCGAATGCCGTACGGCTTCAGTAGCGCATCGATCTCAGCCGCCTTTTTGGCATTTCGACTGGCAAGAACAAGCATCAGGAACTCATCTGATTGCATCAACAGAAAAGGGGCGAGCGGGAAATCAATCCAGCCCGCCAACAGGCTTCCATTTTCAGACACCGTGCACAAAGATGTCGAGATAGATAACAAGCAACATCAAACTCAGGACGAAGAACATGCCGATGTAGGTTGCCACCACCAGAACTTTTTCACTCGGTTTTTTCCCGGTAATTCCTTCCCAGATCAGAAAGACCATGTGGCCGCCATCAAGCACAGGAATCGGCAGGAAGTTCAGCACGGCCAGATTGATGCTCAAAAACCCGAGGAACAGGGCAAAGTCGGCCAGGCCTTTTTCCGAAACTTTATAAGCCACCTTGGCAATCCCGATCGGCCCGTGCAGTTCTTTGACCGACAGGTTCTGCGTGATCAGATTACGAAGTGTCAGATAGATATCCGCCATGCTGTTTTTCGTATGATTGAGCCCCATTGAAAACGCCTCGCCGATCGAAGCGGCTTTCTGCTCAACAAACAGCGGAGTTGTCCGGAAGCCCCGAATCGGCAGATACCAATCCGGCGAGCGGTGCGGCTGGAGTGTGATTGTCCGCGGCTTGGCCTGAGCGTCGGAGCTTTTAATCGTCAGTTTGACGTTCCTACGGTTGGCAACCTGCATCATCCAGAAAGCATGAGCCCAGTTGCGATTTTTTTCGTTCAGTTCAAGACTCACCGTCTCTTTCGCCTTGGCGATCAGATCCGGTTCTGCTCCCTCAGGAAGTATCATTTCGAACTTCGCGATCTGGTCGCCCGCTTTCAGTTTTCCAAATGCCTGGGAACTTTCTTCCACTTTCAGAATAGTCGGAATGATGTGAAAGGCGATGCCGATCGAGGGGACGGAAAGAGGCGTGTTGGGTAATGAAGGACGCTCAACCCAACCGGGACGGTCTACCGGTGTCAGTTCCAGATCGTATTTTTTCGCACCCGAACCGGATTCCTCCCGCGTGACGACAATTTTGATCGAATGACCGTGACGATCGGCGAAAAATTCAGGCAGCGTCAAAGGGTTGATATCCTTTCCGACATCGAGACCGACATCGTTTTCCTCGATACGGACTATTTTATCGCCCGGTTTCAGTCCCGCCTTTTCCGCAGGAGAACCTTTCTGGATCGCTTCGATCTGTCCGATATCCATCCACAATCCAAGTGTGCGAAATGTTTGTGGAGGAACCTTTATATCCACTTCCTCCTTTTTGTTATCCGCTGTGATTCGCTGGACTGTGAATGTCAATTCTTCCGCCCGAAGTCTGGCCTGTGTGTTCTGCAAATCGGAAAAATCGGTCAATTGATGCCCGTTGATGGAGATGATTCTGTCGTTCGGTTGCAGCGGAGGATCGGCTTTTTCCATCGAAGTCCCGACACCGATCACTGTGCCTTCTTCGAAGGCCTCTTTTCCGGGCAACTGCAAACTGTTGATCGGCCCCACTCCGATTTCCCGGCGAGTTCCATTCATGGTGGGCGCAACATCCAAATCGAAAGTCGTTTTCCCGTCGTTGCGAACGCCCTCGAATTCAAGGCTTTCCGAAGAAGACAGAACCGTTGCGATAATGACATCCTTGAACGTACTGACTTTCCGGCCATCGATTTTCTGGATCGTATCCCCTTCCCGCAGTCCTGCTTTCCAGGCGGCTTTGGCAACCACAATGGTTCCCAGTTTCGAGGGCGAGGCTTCGATTCCCATATTGAAAGCAAAAACGAAGAAAATCAGACCGGTGATGGCGTTCATGATTACCCCTGCGGAGATAATCGCCATGCGTTGAGGAACACTCTTGGCAATGTAGGAACGCGGGTCTTCTTCGATATCGGCATCGACCATTTGCCCGGGATCGGCATCGTCCTGACCGAGCATCTTCACATAACCGCCAAACGGAATTAGTGAAAGCGCGTACTCGGTTTCTCCCCACTTCCAGGAAAGAAGAATGGGGCCAAATCCGATGCTGAATCGCTCAACGTAAACATCACACCACTTGGCGACCGCGAAATGCCCCAATTCGTGAAAAAAAATGACGAAACCCAAACCAAGGGCAACGATCAATGTATTCTGTATGCTGCTCAGACTGACCGCCAGCAACAAAGCAGCCGTTATGGTTTCCACAGATAACTCTCCTTGCGGGCCCATTGATCCCGGGCCTCTAATTCTTCAATCGTTGGTTTCGAGATAAAATCGTGCCGATCCAGCAACTCACGACACAAACGCGGAATATCATAGAACGAAAGGTCCCTGTGAAGAAACCGCGAAACGGCAACTTCATTGCAAGCATTCAAAACTGCTCCGGTCGTTCCCCCCTGTGTGGCGACATCAAAACCGAGTCGCAAGGCAGGAAAACTTTCAAAATCCGGCGGAGAAAAATGAAGCGAAAACGGTTTATCGAATTTCGATTTTGTCGCAACTGCTTCCCATCTATGAGGATACGACAAGGCGTACTGGATGGGCAAGCGCATGTCTGGTGGAGACATTTGTGCAATTACCGAACCGTCGGTGAACTCGACCATGGAATGCACAAACGATTCCTGATGAATGGCTACTTCAATCTGTCTGGCGGGCAATCCGAATAACCAGCGTGCCTCGATGATTTCCAACGCCTTGTTCATCATGGTCGCAGAATCGATGGTGATTTTTTCTCCCATGTTCCAGGTCGGGTGCTGCAGGGCCTGTTCGGGAGTGACTGTTGCGATTTCTTTTTTCGATTTTCCGCGAAAGGGGCCACCACTGGATGTCAGGATGATTCTGGAAACCTCCTGACGTTTTCCCGCCTGCAACGCCTGAAAGATCGCACTGTGTTCGCTATCGACAGGAAGAAGTTCCGCACCGGTCTGCTCGGCTCGATCGACAATAATGGGGCCTGCAACGACAAGCGTTTCCTTGTTGGCAATGGCTAATCGCTTGCCCGCATCAACAGCCGCGTAGGAACTCTCCAGACCGGCTGCTCCCACAATGGCTGCGATAACGGTATCGATTTCCTCCGCTCTGGCGATTTGCGTTATCGCTTCGGTTCCGAACCGCAGTTCCGTCTGTTTGGGAAACAGTTCGGTGTCAACTTCATTTTGAATTTTCTCCTCAGCCAGAATGGCGATGCGTGGCGAAAACTCTCTGCATATTTCCGCCAGTTTCCGCCAGTTGCGATTGGCCGAAACAGCCACCACTTCCAGACGATCCCGATAGGCTCGCGCAACATCCAGTGAACTGGTTCCAATTGATCCTGTCGCACCAAGGATAGCTAGTCTGTTCATAGTGGGTAGAACTTATTCGGCGTTTTGACTTACGAAATGCCCCAAACGTGATACCTCGATTGCTGCTTGCAGCACTACTGTTTCGACAGCCATCGCAGGGAAACGAGGAAGTCGTCCATTTTGGAAACGGTGTCCAGATAATCCTGCCTGTTGCCGAAATTGAAAAAGCCATGCGTCCGGCCGGGATAACCGAACAGTTCGCATCGATTCCCGTGCTCTTTCATTATTTTCTGAAACCGCTCTGCGTTTTCATAAGGAACGGCTGTGTCCGCAGTACCATGAAAAATGATGGCAGGCGGTGTTTTACCGTTGATATGGTGGATTGGTGAAAGTTCCCTGGCTCTTTTGCCCAGTCGTTTATGTCCCCCCTTCCACCCGGTTTCTGTCGTGTCAAGAACAGGATTGAACAGGACGAGAGCATCGGGAGTGGATCGGATTTTTTTATTTTCATTTTCAGCTTCGAGT
>JALTOP010000217.1 GCA_027000105.1 Planctomycetaceae bacterium
GAATAAATGAGACCCGCATACTCCCGAAGATCCCCTGCACCGAGGCGGCAGCAACACGCGGGTCAAATGCAGCGGCTGAGAGGGCAAGCAGCCCGCCGGTGGAAACTCCTGTCACCCCGACCCGTTTTGCATCAACCTGGTGATCGGCGAAAACATGATCCAGAAGGATCTGTTGATGAGCGAAAAGCAGACTGTACCAGCAGTAACCATCGAGCCGCAACAGACGGTCGATTTCGTGATGCGTATCCCGTCCCGGCTCCATGCCGACATTTTCCATCGCGAACACGAGATATCCTTTCTCCGCAAATTGAGCCGCGCAGGCGTGCTGATAACTGTCGCGTTCTTCAAGAATCTGTTTCACTTTGCCATGCCCCATAAAACAGACAATCGTGGAAACATTCCGCTTTTTTGCCGTGTGAGGAACCAGTCGGAAGAACCGAAAGATTTTCACATCATCGTGGCGAACATGAAATTCCTGCTGTGAAAATTGGCCGCGATCGACTGAATCTCCCACCGCAACAATCTCCATCTTTCCCGGATACTCAAAAACGAGCCGTTGCCGGAATTTCTCTCGCTGTGCTTGCTGCCAATTCGCCCACTGTTGCTTATTTTCATAAGCGGGAACAGCCAACGGGCGAATTTTTGTTGCCCATTGTTCATACGAAAAAGGTTTTTCCACTTTGACTTCGATCGGCCCCGAAGTGTCGGGCTTATACCCTTCTATTCCCGTTGCCTGCTTTGCATCCATCACCGCCAGACAAACCCACCACCTGGGCAAACCGGACAATTGTTCCCCGGCTTCAAACTGGCAATAATAGATGGAGGCGAAATGCGGTTTTCCATTCAGGTTCGAGTTGCTTGTTCCCCGATACGCGTTTTTCCGGAACAGATGCCAGCCGTAATCTTCCGGTGAATGATCATCGGGAAATGACCAGGCTCCTGAATCGTTGTAGTGAAAGGCAGCGAAAACGACAGCCGGCTGCTTGAATCGAATGACAACGCGGTCACCACTACCGCCATCGAACAGATATCTCGGTTGCCCGTGGAACTCCTCAGGCAGCTTCTGCATTTTGTAATCACGATTCAAAAACGTTTTGGCTCCCGGAGCCGAAAACCCCTTGACCGTGCGAGTCCCTGTCACAGATTCGACAAGCGCATCGAGTCGGGATAAAGAGAGTTCGCCCCGCTTGATCCTGTTCAGACTTGCAATCAGCGTTACAGGATCGTCCACCAGAATCGAATCCGGTTTATATTCCAAAAGGGAAAGCGTCTCCTGCAACTCTCCGGTTTTGCCGTTCAGGTGCAAACGCAAACCGAGTGAGCGGATTTTTTCGATCGGATTGCGGACAGATTCCCCCTGCAGCCATTTCGGCCAAAGGCGAATGATTCCCACTCCCGCCTCTGCAAACGCTTCGATTTGTCCGGGATCGGGAATGAAACCGAACAATCGGGATTGGGGAAGGAGTTTTCGAAGTTGCTTTGCCTGTTCGACTGACCGGACACCGAGCAGGACTCGCCGCGGATCGCCGTAGTCGATGACATCCTGCGCAATCGCCCTGTTGTAAACCTCCCCCTGCTCTTTGAGGTCGAGCAGGACATCAATTTTTCCCCGACAGACTTGCAGAGCTTCACGGAGCGTCGGGATTTTTTCGCCACGGTATTGCGGGGAGAAGTACGAACCGGCATCAAGCTTCTTTAGCTCAGCCATCGTCAACGCGGAAGCTGGCCCCTGACCGTTCGTTGTCCGGTCGAGAGTTGCATCGTGCATCAGAAAAAGGATGCCATCTTTGCTGGTGCGAACATCGATTTCCACAGTTGTGGCGCCAACTTCGATGGCCCTTTTGAGAGCGGAAAGCGTACATTCCGGGCGCTCGGTACTGGCTCCACGATGAGCCACAATCTGTCGAACCAATCGGGCCGCGTCAGCAGGAGAATCTGCATAAAGGGGAAGCGAGCACCGATTTCCCAAACAGAGAAAAAACAGAAAAAGGGCTTTCATCGGGGACTCTTTCGCTGAACCAAAGCCAACCGGAAGGATGAATGACAGAAATCAGACCGCAATCAGACGGCTTCGGTTGAATTTTTTTTGAATATACATCACTCCTCGTTGGTGAGTCTTGAACATTTCACAGTCGAGTTCAACAAATCATAAGCGAGTTCAACAAACTTTGTCGGAACTGTCAACAACGGGAAGCTTTTCTGCCCACTTAAATTTGATGCCACTTTACTTTTGATACAAACGGAGTACAACGATGTCTCACACAAGTCCCAAACTACACAACGCGATGTGGCCCGGTCTGGTCGGCAAGGAAGAAGGAACCGATCATCCGCCGATCAGCCTGGAACGGATGCTCGAAATGACCGCTGCTGCGGAAGTGAACGGGCAAAAATACGACGGGATCGATTCCTTCCTGTTCCACCCGCATACCGATCCCGATGCCAGCGATGACGATTTACGGGCGATGGCCGATAAAATCGCCAGCTATAATTTGAAAGTCGGTTCCCTGGTTGCGCCGGTCTGGCCGGGAACTGTTGGTGATTCGGCGATGGGCGACGACGAAGCCCAGGGGAAATTTGTACTCGCCGTTGAAAAGGCGTGTCGCATCGCCAAAGTGTTCAACGAACATGGCGTCAGAAGTTACGGCTGCATCCGCATCGATTCGGCTTCGAGTGTGGAAGATTGGGCGAAAGACCCTGCGGGAAACACGAAGCGGATTGCGGAAACCTTCAAGAAGGCGGCGAAGGTGGCTGCCGATTACGGGGAAAGACTCGCAGCCGAGGGAGAAATCTGCTGGGGCGGCATGCACTCCTGGAAAGATATGGTCAATTTGCTCGAAGCGGTCGATATGCCCGAAACGGTCGGTTTTCAGGCGGACTTGGCTCATACCTATTTATACTTGATGGGTTATAATTCACCTGAAAACGCCCTGTTGCAGCCCGGCTATTCTGAGGAAGAATTTTGGGCGGCCTATAAAACGATGACCGATGCGCTGCGTCCGTGGACAATCGATTTCCATGTCGCCCAGAACGATGGCGAAGTTCATGGAACCGGCTCTCACGATAAAACCGGTAAGCATTGCCCGGCAGATGATCCGAACGGGAAACTCGATATCGTCAAATGTTCGGGCTATTGGCTCGAAGGAGCCAGGGAACGGGGCATCAAACACATTTGCTGGGATGGCTGTATGTTCCCGAACGAAATGCTCGAATCCGCTTCCACCTGGAATACAATTCTCGATACCATGATTCAAGTCCGCGACGCACACGGCTGGGATTGAATCGGCGGAGCGTTAACCGAAGCGTTTAATCTGGGGACACCACCGCCCATTTAAGGAATTTGATCGGCAATTTCGAGAAAAGAACGGGATGGCGGCATGTAAGCAATGACGTAAGCAACTGTTGAGATTCCCGCCAAAGGTGCGTCTTGATGCACTTCGGCTTTCAATTTCGGTACATCTTTTTCACAACACAACTCACATTCACGACATAAGGATAACATCAAATGGCAAAAGAACTGCGTATCGGCCTGGTTGGCTACGGTTTCATGGGGCGGACACACACAAACGGCTATAAACGGGTGAACGATTTTTTCCCGGAGTTGCAATATCGTCCGGTACTGCAAGCTGTTTGCGGTCGAACGGAGGAAAAGGCAAAAGAATTTGCAGATCAATGGCAATTCAATTCTTACGAAACGGATTGGCGAAAGCTGGTCGCGCGGGATGATATTGATGCCATTGATATTGTCACGCCGAACGATACCCATGCGGAAATCGCCATCGCAGCGGCTGAGGCGGGCAAAATGGTGCTTTGTGAAAAACCACTCGCCAGAACAGCAGAGGAATCGCAGCCGATGGTCGAGGCGGTCGAAAAAGCGGGTGTTGCCAATACGGTCTGGTACAACTATCGCAGGATTCCCGCCGTGACTCTCGCCAAGCAGATTGTCGATTCCGGGAAACTCGGAAAGATCTTCCATTATCGGGCCAACTTCCTGCAGGATTGGACGATCAGCGAAGATCTGCCTCAAGGCGGAGCCGCCCTTTGGCGTCTCGATGCCAAAGCGGCCGGTTCCGGTGTGACTGGAGACCTGCTGGCTCATTGCATTGATACCGCAATCTGGCTCAACGGAAGCATCAAGGACGTTTCAGCGACAACGGAAACCTTCATCAAGGAAAGAATGCACACACAGACCGGCAAGGTCGAAAAGGTTGAAATCGACGATGCCTGCCTGTTCCACTGTCATTTTGAAAATGGCTCGTTGGGGCTGTTTGAATCAACCCGTTACGCTCGGGGACACAAAGCGCTTTACACCTTCGAAATCAATGGCGAACATGCTTCAATCCGCTGGGATCTGCACGACTTGAACCGTTTGGAGTTTTTCGATCACTCTGATGATTCCAAAGTGCGGGGTTGGCGCAGTGTCCATGTCACCGACGGCGATCAACCTTACATGGATCATTGGTGGGTGCCGGGGTTATCGATCGGTTACGAACATTCATTTGTGCATCAGGTGGCTGATTTTCTGAAAAGCCTCGAAGACGGAACGAGTTGCGAACCGACCTTCCGCACGGCACTCGAAACTGCTAAAGTATGCGATGCGGTTCTGAAAAGCGCAGCTGATCGATGTTGGCAGGATGTCTGATTTCAACATCTGCTTCGTCACCTGTTCAGACTGAACCACGAATCGGGTTATCATATTTTCAGTGAAGACTACGGGCTAAGGCCGTTTGCCTTGCCCGTGTTTGTTTATATCAAGAGGAATAGAGAAATGGATCGTCAACCGATTACACGTGAGGGACACGAGAAACTGAAAGCTGAAATTCAGCATCTGGAACAGGAAGTTCTTCCCGAAATCACCAAACGGGTGGCCGAAGCTCGTGAGGAGGGCGACCTGAAGGAAAATACCGAGTATCACGGTCAGCGGGAACAGCAGGGAATGGTCCAGGCAAAAATCAACCAGCTCAAAGCCAAACTGGCCAGTTGCTACATTGTCGACAAGTCGGACATGCCTAAAGGAGTTGTCACGTTTGGGAGTACCGTCACCGTCAAGGATCTGCAGTGGGATGACGAGGAAGAGTACGAGTTCGTCGGCCCCGGCGAAGAAGATTACGACTGCGAACCGATGAAAATCCTCACGTCCAGTCCTCTTGCCAAGGCGATGGAAGGGAAAAAAGTGGGCGATAGGGTTTCGGTTGAAACGCCTCAGGGAACGCGCGAACTGGAAA
>JALTOP010000218.1:0-3840 GCA_027000105.1 Planctomycetaceae bacterium
CGTCACCCGGCTCGATTTCATTTTCAATCAGGACCCTTTTACGCAAGGGAGTATCACACAGCTCAACCAGTTGATGAAGGAACTCGATCGGGAGTTACCCAGGATGATGACAGGGAAATCTGAAACCTATGCCTTGGGGCCAACCGCCAGTATCCGTGATATGAAAAAGACAACCGATTCCGATCAGATCAAGGTTGCGATTCTGGTTTTGATTGGAGTGTATCTCGTTCTGGTCATTCTTCTGAAAAAGCCTGCTATTTGCCTATACTTGATTGTCACTGTCTTTTTCTCCTATCTGGTGACGCTGGGGATTACTTTTGTCCTGTTCTACGCCCTGGATCCGACAGGTTTTGCAGGCCTGGACTGGAAAGTCCGCATGTTTCTGCTCACCATACTTGTTGCGATAGGAGAAGATTACAACATCTTCCTGATCACACGAATCGACGAAGAACGTCGGGAAACGACACCAGTAAAAGGTACTCTGCTGGCCCTCACCAAAACAGGCAGTATCATCTCAAGTTGCGGCCTGATTATGGCGGGAACATTCTGTTCCCTGATGGCAGGCTCGCTTGTTGGAATGCAGCAACTCGGCTTTGCGTTGGCATTTGGGGTTCTGTTGGATACCTTTGTGGTTCGGCCGATTCTGGTTCCCAGTTATCTGGTTTTGCTGGAACGTGGTCTGTTCGGAAAATACTCGCGTCTGTTCGGAGCAATCAACCCGCCGACAGGCGGGAACGCATAGGTAATCGTCTCACACGGGAAGGGGAAAAATGTTTCTATCTCAATCGAAATTCGCTTTGCTGCTGTGCGGCCTGACGCTACTGCTTGCAGTAATAAAACCTGCAGATGCAGAGCAGAAAAATTCCGGGCCGGTTTATGAAATGCGCGTCTACCATACCAATGAGGGAAAACTGGACGCTCTTCTGGCCCGCTTTCGTGATCACACTTGCGAGTTGTTCACCAAACATGGCATGACGAATGTCGCCTATTTTGTTCCTGAGGGAAAAGATAACAAACGCCTTGTCTACTTCATGAAATACCCGTCCCGCGCAGCCCGTGATGCCAGTTGGAAGGGTTTTTTGAACGATCCGCAATGGAAAGCCGCTTACAAGGAATCGATCAAAAACGGAAGGTTGATCCACCGTGTCGATTCCACCTTCCTGACATTGACAGACTATTCACCCGCATTTCCGGGCAAATCGCACACACCGGGACGGTTGTTCGAATTGCGTACCTACACCGCAACTCCCGGGAATCTGAAGCTCCTGCATAGCCGTTTTCGTGATCATACCGTCAAGCTGTTCGCCAAACATGGTATTACCAACATCGCCTATTTCAATCTGATGCCCGATCAAAAAGGAGCAGAAAACACGTTGATCTACCTGATTTCCCACAAAGATCGACAGGCCCGCCAGAAGTCATTCAGCGACTTCTTGAAAGATCCCGAGTGGCAAAATGCCCGCAAGCAATCCGAGATCGCCGGCGGTGGCCCGCTGACAACCAAAGGGGGAGTCAAACACGAATTCCTGCTCCCGACCGATTTTTCACCGTTGAAATAGATGGACAGAGTTTGCCTCCCGTCCGCAGACGCCATCCTGCCCGTTGCATTGTACGACCGTTGCATTGTACAACGGCGTTCCCGGATTGGTCTTTTCGTTTCGTATCGTGTCACTGCAATCATTCCCGATCAGTACGTTACATCGGACACGATAGCAGATTCGTAACGCCACATAAGACACGTAATTTTTTGAGAGAACGATGAACGCATTTCATTACCAAAATAACGAACTTTACTGTGAAGATATTCCTGTTTCCCAACTCGCAAAGGAGCATGGAACGCCGCTTTGGATCTATTCTGAAAACAAATTCCTGCACGAATACCGGGAACTGGCCGCCGCGTTTGCAGATTGTGACCCGGTTATCTGTTACTCGGTCAAAGCGAACTCCAACCTGAGTATTCTGAAGTCGCTGAATGAAGCGGGATGCAGTTTCGATGTTGTTTCCGGTGGGGAGTTGTTCCGTGTCGGGAAAGCGGGGGCAGATACAACGCGCGTTGTTTTTGCGGGAGTCGGTAAAACAGATTCGGAAATTCATGACGCGCTTGCCCAGAACATTTTGATGTTCAATGTGGAAAGCGAAGCCGAACTCGACGCCATTTCTGCGGTCGCAGAACAGATGAAAGTAGTCGCACCGGTGGCACTGCGTCTCAATCCGGATATCGATGCCAGGACACACCACAAAACAACGACGGGGAAAAAGGGAAATAAATTCGGCATGGATATCGAAAGGCACAACGCGCTGGCCGCCAAGGTGCTTTCCGATCCCCATCTGCAGTTGCGAGGCATTCACATGCACCTCGGCTCCCCCATTTTGACAACGGAACCTTACGAAAAAGCGGCCCAAAAAGCGGTGGATGTCATTGCAGAACTTCGCGAAAAAGGACACGTGATCGACTGGATCAATCTGGGAGGCGGGTTCGGACTGAGTTATCGAAATGACGAAGCCCCCCCCTATTCCGAATACGCAAAAGTGATTATTCCCTATATCAAACAGGCAAAATGCAGATTGGCTCTCGAACCGGGGCGTTCAATTATCGGTAACGCTGGTGTGCTTATTTCAGAAGTCATTTTCACCAAGCGTGAGGGTGGGAAACTGTTCATCATTCAGAATGGTGCGATGAACGATCTGGTCCGCCCGGCCATGTATGACGCCTTCCACAAATTGTGGCCCGTCCATACTCCGCTACCCGTGCCACACGATCCGGAGGCAAAATCGATTCCCGATTGCGAAACATGCGATGTCGTTGGACCGATCTGTGAATCGTGCGATTATTTCGCCAAAGATCGCGCCCTGCCCGTGCTGAAGCGGGGAGATTTACTCTGCACGTTCAGCGCCGGAGCGTACGGTTCTGTCATGAGCAGTAACTACAATTCCCGTCCGCGCGGGGCAGAAATTCTTGTTTCGAAGAATGAGTCCAGACTGGTGCGCAGAAAAGAAACCTACGAAGATCTGATCGCCCTTGAAATCGATTTTTTAACGTAGGCGGAAACGCAGCGGTGCGAATCGCTCAACGAGAGGGTCAGTTCAAGCTTTCCTGGAGTTCTTCTAATTTGAGAAGAATTTCGGAAGTCAATTTCTCCAGGCCTTTTCCGGTAACGGAGGAAATAAGCAAGACGGGATGACCGGTCGCCTCTTCCAGTTTTTCCGCAACGGCGTTCGCCTCGGGAAGTTCGCATTTGGTGACGGCGATGATTTCGGGACGGGTCTCGAGACTCATTTCGTAAAGTCGCATCTCTTCCCGGATTTGCAGGTAGTTTTCAATCGGGTCAGTTTGGTCCATTGGCATCGGTTCAACCAGATGTACCAGAATGCGGGTTCGCTCGACATGTTTGAGAAATTCGTGTCCCAGTCCGATTCCCTGATGCGCTCCCTCGATGAGCCCCGGAATATCGGCCAGAACAAAATCGCGATCCCACCCAACTTCGACAACTCCCAAATTCGGATGCTTTGTCGTGAAGGGGTACGCCGCAATTTCCGGCGTTGCCTTCGATAACCGGCTCAATAATGTCGATTTCCCTGCATTCGGCTTCCCGATCAAACCGACATCGGCAATCAGTTTCAGTTCCAGTACGATTGTTCTCTCAATGCCCGGTTCTCCCTCTTCTGCCTGTCTGGGGGCCCGGTTGGTTGGAGTGGCAAATCGCTTGTTTCCCCGTCCGCCATGCCCACCAGCTGCCACAACCAGCGACTCACCCACCTCTTTCAGATCACGAAGCACGTTCCCCTTCTCGGCATCACGCACGATCGTGCCGGGCGGTACCAGAATGACCGCGTCTTTTC
>JALTOP010000218.1:3850-5169 GCA_027000105.1 Planctomycetaceae bacterium
CGTCTTTTCCGTTACGGCCCCGGCGAAGCGAACCTTCCCCATGTCCACCCCGTTCAGCGTTCCAATGCTTATGACCTGCCAGATGCCCCAGACTGCCGACATCCGTTGAGGCAACAACGATGACACTCCCGCCATCGCCTCCATCCCCACCATCGGGGCCTCCTCTTGGCACGTGAGCTTCCCGGCGAAAACTCATGCAACCATGACCGCCATCGCCCCCTTTGCAATGCAATTTGATTTCATCTACAAACATCTGATTTTTCGTCATTAACTACAGGATGAAGATACTGCCGGTCGAACAACAAACCGACAAGCATAACGAACAGGCTGTGCGGATATATCTGGCCGGAGAAAGTTTCACAGGTGGATTCACGTTTCGCGCCGCGATTTACATGGTAACGTCCGTCGGAGAAACATTCCACAGGCCGTTACTGCATCTGTCGTACAGTTCCCGAATCGCCTGTCTGATATCTCCACGATGTCTGTTGTAGATCAATTCCAGTTCCTTTTGTTGGGCAGCATCCGGCGGAAAAGCTAACTCGGTAACAAGATCGGCCAAAAGAGAGAGAGAGGTTCTGCATTGTGTCAATGTCGGCAATAATCCCGCACGATGGGAGGTAATCAGACAGCCCTGCCCTTTTCGCAACTGTCGCAGGAACTTCTTCCAATTCCACCAGGAAAGCTGTTCTGCCCCATCAACACAAATCAGATCGAACTCTCCAGCCTGTGAGAATAATTCGTCCAGAACAGTGCGGGGAATTTTTCGATCCCCCTCTCGCAGTTTGACCCAATAAGTCCGCACATATGTAGCAGATGTGATCGCTTTGGCGAGTTCCTTCTGCAATGTCGTTTTCCCATGCCCCTGTGGGCCGACAATTGCCGCCCGACGGTTGAGAACTTCGAACCGGTGCAGGAGAGAAGTCAGGGAGTGATTCGAAAAACGATATCGGATTTTTTGCAGATGTTCGCTGGCAAACGGATTCTCACGAGCCGGACAGAAACCACGGCCTGATTCAATACTCGCCATCACTCATCATCACCGGATCGACTGGTTAAAAGAATCTCCTGGGCATCGGGAGAGAGAATGATTTCCCGGCGTGTGGAATCCCCTCCGGGCAAAGCAATCAACTCAAAAGCCCAAACAAGCGAAACAAGCTTTCCTGAAAAGCTGTAGGGAGCCGTGGGCAGCTGAATCGTTTCCGTGACTCTGTCGCGATTGAGCGGTTGCTCGTACTTCCAGAATTTCTCGACACTTAAATTTCGATCTCCCTTACCGACCGTGTTCCAGAGCAAACGCAGGTCAACCACATCAGCAGGCG
>JALTOP010000219.1 GCA_027000105.1 Planctomycetaceae bacterium
AAATCTCGAAAAATTGATCGCCAAATATTTGAAAATTCTTTCCCAAAAAGACATGACGGATTTGGAACATGGGGCTCCCGAGCGAGGCCGGGAAATCTTCAAGTCCCAATGTTCATCGTGCCATCGTATCGGGAGTGACGGGGTTTCTGTCGCTCCGGATATCAGCGACACGCGCGTCAAACGCCCTTCGGATCTGTTAACAAACATACTCGATCCGAATCGGGCAATCGACAACAACTACTTCAGTTACACCGCGGTTACTACCAACGGGAAAGTTTATACCGGTGTTCTGGCTGAAGAAACTCCCTTTGCGATCACACTCAAACAGGCCAAGGGAGAAACGGTGACGTTGCAGCGCGATGATATCGAAGAATTCGCTTCCGATGGCGTCTCCTTCATGCCGAAAGGTCTCGATAAAAACATCACTCCGGAGCAGATGGCCGACCTGATTTCCTATTTGAAAAACTGGCGTTATCTGAATGGGAAAGTGCCGCTGAAGTAGCCGGATCGCACAAGTTGTTCGCACAAGTCGATTCTGCCCTGTTCCGTTTTATACGGGCTTCTACGGACAGTTCGTGCAGGTTGTGCAAGCCGTCTGGCTGTGCGAAGCGGTATTCTTTTTGCTGAATTGAACAAGTTACCGAATTGAACAAGGACAACAATTCCGTGATAAATCATTCTCCTGGCAATTCTGTTTCACAACAGTATATCGAGCGTGTTATCAACCTGCTTGATCCCGAAGAAAATCAGCTTTTCAATCTGTCCGTTGAACAGGCGACCGAGATCGTCCGTTCGGGACGAGTGGAAGAAATCCGCCAGATCAAAGGGCATTTTGCGATTTTGGCCAAGGAGGGAAAACAGATTCGCATGGCTCGTTCGCTTGGTCGGCCAATGCGCTATTTTCTGGCCAAACTGAGTGACGGCCCCTGCCTGATTGTCGCAGAGCGAATCGATGAAATCCGGGATTATCTGGCTGAAGCCGGCCTGATCGATCAGTTTCATCCTTCTTACACACGCATGGTTCCTGCCCACCATTTGACGGAACTGCAACTCGTGGGTTGCCCCGATCCCAATCCGCGTTATGAGCGTTATTTCGCCCCGCAGCGAAATCGCCTGAGTACCGATCTGGCAGAAATCGGCAAGCAGTATATCGGTATGCTGGCACAAGTTTGTGACCGCTGGCTCGATCAATTCGACCGGCATGAACCGATCGGCGTTCTTTTCTCCGGCGGTATCGATAGCGGTTCGGTCTTCCTCGTTCTGTACTTTCTGCTTCTTCAACGTGGGGAATCTCCCAGCCGTCTGAAAGCCTTCACGTTGTCGATCGACAATGCCGGTCAGGATGCGCAACAGGCCCGAGACTTCATGAAACAGCTTGATCTTGAAATGTTTCTTGAAGTCATCGACGTTCCTGCCAGCGAAATCGACTACCGGCAAGCAATTCGCGTCATCGAAGATTACAAGCCGCTTGATGTTCAGGCCGGAGCGATGGCCTATGCGTTGTGCAAACAGATACGCCTTCGCTATCCGGAATGGAAATGGCTCATTGACGGTGATGGGGGCGATGAAAATCTCAAAGATTACCCGATCGAGGAGAACCCCGAACTGACGATTCGCAGTGTTCTGAACAATACCATGCTATATCAGGAAGGGTGGGGAGTTGAGGCGATCAAACATTCACAAACCTATTCCGGTGGGCAATCCCGCGGGCATGTTCGGTCCTGGGCGAGCGCCAAGGCATTCGGCTTTCGTGGATTCAGTCCGTATGCGATTGCCGATGTGATCGAGGTGGCGGAAGGAATTCCCTTTATCGAACTGACGCAGTGGAATCATGAGAAACTGTACTCCCTCAAAGGTGATATCGTCCGCGCAGGAATCAAAGAGATAACGGGATTTGAAATGCCTGTTTATAAAAAGCGAAGATTTCAGCATGGTGTTGCCAGCGAGGCTGATTTTTCGCAACTGTTCCCAACCGATCAACTTGCCTATCGCCGGGCGTTTGCCGAGATTTATGAATAAACCGGATTCCAATCAGTGGCCCCGATTTTCCGATGCCGAAATCCTCTCGCTGCGGGGCAGGAAAAACAGGGTCGCTTCCAATCGTCCGTACGCCTTCCATCTCGAACAGGAACGCAATGCGCAGGGCGAGGTGATCGACGTTGCGACTCTTTTTTTGACCAATCGGGAGTGTCCGTTCCGCTGCCTGATGTGCGATCTGTGGAAAAACACGCTCGACTCTTCCGTTGCTTCGGGAGAGATTCCCACCCAAATAGAACTGGCGTTATCCCGCCTGGCCGGATTTCAATCTGCGCGGGAAATCAAACTTTACAACAGTGGCAATTTCTTTGATCGAAAAGCGATTCCGGTTCGGGATTACCCGGGGATTGCAAAACTTGTCAGTCGGTTCGACCGCGTGATCGTCGAGAATCATCCTTCGCTATGTACGGAAGACTGCCTCAGATTTCGTGACATGATTGCACCGGCTGAGCTTGAAATCGCGTTGGGGTTGGAAACGTGCCATCCCGAACTGCTTCAAACGCTCAACAAGAACATGAACCTGTCCGACTTCAGCCGCGCCTGTGATTTTCTGCACGGGCAGAACATTCACATCCGTGCGTTTATTCTGCTCAAACCTCCTTTCCTCGAGGAAAGCGAAGGCATTGAGTGGGCGATCCGCTCACTTAACTACGCCTTTGACCGACAGGTTGAGTGCTGTTCCATGATTCCAACACGCGGGGGGAATGGCATCATGGAACAACTGGAGAGACAGGGCGATTTCTCTCCCCCATCCGGCAACTCTCTGGAAACCGTTCTGGAGCGGGGATTGTCTCAAAAACAGGGCCGGGTTTTCATGGATTTATGGGACGCGGAACAGTTCTTTCCCTGCGATCGCTGTCAAAAAGCAAGAGTGGAACGTTTGCACCAAATGAATCTATCCCAGTCGATCTTGCCCAAAATTGTTTGTGGAGCCTGCTGCGAATGAGTTGTCGCCGTTCCTACGATACCATCATTCTCGGTTCAGGAGCAGGAGGAAGCCTGTTGGCTGCCATTCTCGCCCGAAGCGGGCAATCGGTTGCAATCATCGATCGCCGTCAGCACCCCCGTTTTGCCATCGGAGAATCTTCCACCCCGGCTGCGAATCTGGTGTTGCGCTCACTTTCGATGAAATACGATTTGCCGGAACTGTTACCACTGACCCGTTTTGGCGATTGGCGAAACAGTTACCCCGAAATTCTGTGCGGCTGCAAACGCGGGTTCAGTTACTTTTGGCATGGTAGTGAAAAGGATTTTTCCTTCGATGCTTTCCATCACCATGAATTGCTCGTTACAGCCAACTCGTCCCGAAAAAAGGCGGACACGCAATGGTATCGTCCGGATGTCGATCAATTCCTGGTGACTGTTGCACAAAAACATTCTGCCTGTTTATATGAAAATGCTGCGCGTATTGAAATCGAACATCCTGCCTCACACGATTGGCGTGTTTCTTTTGAACGTGGCTTGAAAACTGAAACAGTGCGCAGTCGTTTTATTGTTGACGCCACCGGCGAAAACGCCGTTCTTCTCGATCAGTTGAACATCCCCTGTATCACGGAAGAACTGCAGACAAATTCTTCAGCCATTTGGGGGCATTGGGAAGGGGTTGATTCGGTAGCGAAGTGGGTCGAGATGTCTGGCGGAAGTTGTCGCGACTATCCGTTTCCCGTCGATGATTCTGCCGTCCACCACCTGTTTCCGGATGGATGGCTGTGGCAACTCCGATTTGAAAACGGTTTGACCAGTCTCGGTTTCCTTTCTTCACCCGGTTGTTTCAGCAACGAAATGAAAACTGCATCGCCAGAATCGCCCGAACAGGCGTGGAAATCGATCCTCCAAGCCAAACCGTCGTTTGCAAAAATGCTTTCACGGGCCGCGTTGGCTCCATTTCCGGGAAAGCTCTATCGTTGTGGTCGATTACAACGACTGAGAAAAACCGCTTCCGGGCCAGATTGGGCAGCCCTGCCATTCGCCACGGGGTTTATTGATCCTCTTCACAGCACTGGCCTGGCTCACACAATGACAGGAATTGAACATCTCTGTCCGATTCTTTTGGGTGAATCCGGAAAAAAACGGGAGTTGTCCCTCAAGCAATACTCACAGAAAATCATGGCGGAATTTCGCTTGATTGACCTTCTGGTGGCAGGCTGCTATCGCTCGTTGCACGAGTTTTCCCTGTTTACGGCCTGGGCAATACTCTATTTCGCGGCAGCGACAACGTATGAAAAAAGATATCAACATGAAAGTGATTCCCGCCCGGCCTTTCTCTGTGCGGACGACGCCCGATTTACCACTTTGGTGCAGCAGTTGTATGAGGAATTGAAGGCACTCACATCTAACGGAACTGGAAACAGGCAGGAGATGGTTGATTTCATCAACAGGATAAGACGGCAAATCGCGCCGTTCAATCATGTCGGTCTGTTTGAGCCGGAGGTCATCAATATGTATCGATACACTTCGGTAGACTGATCTTCCTGGAAGAGTGTGCACAACGGCTGAGCGTGCGAAACAACGAATTTCCGCCTCTTAGCAAGTTTTCGCTTCTCGTTCCCCTTTTTCTCTCATTCCTCTTTTATTGTATGAACCTGATTGGAAGGAAGGTTCTCCAGGGTTGTTGTTTTACCGCTGGGCCACTGGATGACGAGACGCGAAACGACCTCTTCTGTTCCTATCCCGAAGGTGACGGGGAGTTCAACCTGCGAGAGATAACTGCGGGTGGGCATCACCCGGCGAAACTGGGTTCCCTGCCCGGTCTGAATTGTAAGTGCGGTCCCGATTGCGTCGCGGTTGGATTTGCTGCCGATCAGTTTGAAGCGAATCCAGTGATTCCCCGATTTCTGATCATTCCTCAACAGGCGTGCCTTTTTCCCCGTCGTTGAGATCAGAATATCGAGATCACCATCGGCATCGATATCTGCGTAGGAAGCCCCTCGCCCCACGATTCTTTTTGAAAAATCGGTTCCTGTTTTGTCCGGAGGCACCTGAATGAACTCGGTTGTGGAGTCCGGCCCACTATTCCAGAATAATTGAGGGGGCTGTTCATAAAACTGACTCGCCTGTACTTTGTTGATGTCTTCCTCCAGATGGCCGTTCGCGGTAAACAGATCAAGCCTTCCGTCCAGATCACAGTCAAA
>JALTOP010000220.1 GCA_027000105.1 Planctomycetaceae bacterium
CCCCGCGGCACCGGATTCATTCCGGTGCCCTTTTTTATGCGCTGATTGATTCCGCTCGAGATCGATATAATGTTTCGGTTCATGATTGAAATTCAGAAGCAAGATAGATGCCAACGGAATTCAAAATGTCGAAATATTTTACGAAACGACCATTCTCTCCCGGAAGTGTAGACAGTCCTCTGCTTTTACAGGGAATAACGCAGGATTACACGACCGAATGAGGCAGATTGGAATTAAAAAAAGAACGGATCATCGCGGTCGAAATCGTTTCAGCAGCCATAATTACAAAATGAATGCACATTTTAGCGCATTATCTTGCACATTTTGCAATTCAATATTCCGGGACAATGAACCAGAACCAGTTCGCAGTCGGTCTATCGTCTTTTCAGTAATTTGAGCAAAGCCGGTCGCCATCCCGGCAACCTGTTCGACTTTGCAATTGCAGGAAGACACTCTACAACAATAAGTTACGGCAATAGATCGATGCGTAAGCTCCGGCTACTGCATGAACCAAAATATTAAAAGAACAGGCCGAGAATATCCTTTCCTTTGACATAAACAACCCATCCACCAGAGATGAAGAAACCGATGCAGGAGAGGATCAGGAAGATGTCGAAGAGGATCGAAGGTTTGAGTCGCTCATCGGTTTGGCAGAACCTGAAAAAGAGCGCGCCGATTCCGAGCATCGGGAGCAACACTCCCTGCATGATCCCGGCCCAGAGAACGGCGACATCGGGTTTCATATTCGTGCAAAACAGAAACAGGCAGATTGAGGGCAATACAATACCAAGAATGGAAATGGATCGATTGTGTGCTTTTTGATCGTCCCTTTTTATCCAGCCCAGAATTTTGAACAGGTCGGTATAAACCCGCGTGTGCCCGGCATTGGCAACCAGAAAAGTGGAATAAAGCACCGCGATCGCACCGATTAAAAACAGCCAACGGGCGTAAACCCCAAAAACGGGCACGTATGCCTCGGCGAGTGTGCTTGTCATTCGCATCCCTTCCGGATCGCGTCCGTAGCGGTGCAAAACGGAAACACCCACCAGATAGAAAGCGACCGTTGCGATCGTATAAACGATCATCGAAAGGAAAACATCGTAGTGCATCACGCGCAGCCACCCTTTAGCGCGACGCAACCAGTCTTCGGTATTTCGATGCGGCCCGGTATGGACAGCGTACCCCTTTTCCAGACACCAGTAAGGATAGGCGATCAATTCGGAGGCCCCGACGCCAATAATACCAAAAGTTGCCAGTGCGGTAGCCAGCGGTTGGATTCCATTTCGAGCCGAGGGAATTCCGAAAGAAAGACCTTGCAGGATTTCATCAAAACTGATGTGCCATTCCTGTGTCATCTGCAAGGAAATGAAATTGCCGATGGTGATGAAAGTGAAAAGCACCACGAGCACGGTGGTAAAATTCTGCAGAATGGAATACCGTCCATTCACCAGCAGACAAATCGTGATCACTGTCGCAGCAAACGCCCAGTATTTGTCGTCGTACGTGTAGGGGTCGACCAACTTCTGGCCGTTCCTGACAGCGTGTACTGCCTGCTCACCCCGCTTTTCGAGTCGAGCCAATCTTTCGCGTAACAGTTTCCCCCCCTGAATAATCCGCTTTTTTTCATCTTCGGGGAGATTCGTGAATTTTTCGGTCTGCTTTTCCCGCTCCGCTTCCCATTCCAGCAACCATTTGATCTCTTTATGCGAAGGTATTTGAATGGCGTCGCGGTAGTCGCCCGTCAAAGGCATCGCGATGGCTGCAGCCTGTCCGACACCGCCCACAATTCCCCCCAGTTGGGCGATACTGAAAAGCATCATCAACAGCCAGAACCAGAGAATCCAATTCAGTCTCAGAAAACGACCGGGAATCTGATTGAGTGCCTGCAAGGCAGTCTGACCGTGAGTCACGGTGTGTCGCCCAAGTTCGATTTGCACGAACACCTTGATCACACACCCCAGAAGAATGATCCATAGCAGCGATATTCCCGCCTGGGCACCCGTTTTGGTTGTCGCAATCAACTCACCGGAACCGACAATACTACCGGCAATAATCAGCCCAGGCCCCAATTGCCGCAAGGTTTTGAGTAGCGAATTCGGGGCTTCACAAACATCTTCTTCCCGTCGTGTATCGATCGCTTCATCCAGCTCGCACGTTTTCATGTTTCACGGCCATAAGAGCGTAAAAGAATGATTATCAGCAACAGTACCAATCAGCACCAGTTGATGTATCTGCTTATAACCGGATAGAATCGGAAACGCAAACGCTCGTCTTTTGGCAAAATGTTTCTGAGATTGGATGTCATTTTGTCGAGACCATCAAGACACCTTGAAATCTTCTCAAGTCCGCACTAGCATTGTGGGCGAAAAGAGAAGAGAGGGGCTTTCGTAGATGGCCCCTGCCGGATCGTTTGGACTCCTGTTTTCCCCTAGCTGAAGGAATATCAATGCCTCACGTCGTGTGTCAGCCTTGCTATGAATGCAAATACACCGATTGCGTTGTCGTATGCCCCGTCGAATGTTTTTACGAAGGGGAAAAGATGCTGTATATCCATCCAGAAGAATGCATCGATTGCGAAGCGTGTGTACCGGAGTGCCCTGTTGAAGCCATTTTCCATGAGGACAATGTCCCCGAGGAATGGAAAGAATATATCGAAATCAACGCGGAGAAATCCCAGGACGCTCCCGTTATTACCGAAAAGAAGGAGCCGCTGGCTGACAGCTGATCTCCGATCATCCCGTTTCCGTCGGGTTCTGACAGAATTCAGTTGGATTCAGGGTTAAGCTGTTCCAGTTCAGTGTTATGCGGATCCAGTGGTTGTAGTTGTATCAGAAAGTCGCCCTCATGCTTTGAGAGGCGACTTTTTTGTTTGGATAGCTTGGATGAACTGCCCGCTGATATTTGTTATGGTGGCCGCAATGTCATGTTGCGCGCAACAGGAATCGGTATCGTTATTTGCTGAAAGATTTGCATCCGGGAGTTCAAGTTCGTGTCGATCATTGTGCAGAAGTTTGGTGGGACAAGTGTTGCAACCGCCAATAAAATTCGTCAGGCAGCCAAAAAAGCCATTGCAGCCAAGGCGGCTGGAAATCAGGTTGTTGTCGTTGTCAGTGCGCGGGGAAAGAAAACCGACGAGCTGGTTGCGCTGGCGGCGGAAATGACGGATAATCCATCGCCCCGGGAGATGGATGTTCTGCTCAGCACGGGGGAACAGGAGACAATTGCGCTGCTTTCCATGGCGATTCACTCTTTGGGAGAGCAGGCAGTCAGTTTGACCGGCCCCCAGATTGGCATTATGACCGATGCCGCCAGTACCAAGGCCCGCATCCAGAAAATTATCACTACCAGATTGCATGAACTGCTCGATGCAGGCAATATTGTCATTGCAGCCGGCTTTCAGGGACACGATAGTGAAGGCAATATTACGACCCTTGGCCGCGGCGGCAGCGATACCACCGCGACCGCACTGGCAGCTGTTCTGAATGCCTCGATGTGCGAAATCTACACCGATGTCGAAGGCGTCTTCACGACCGATCCGCGTATCGTTCCCGAAGCTCGAAAAATACCGCAGATTTCCTACGATGAAATGCTCGAACTCGCCTCACTCGGTGCCGGGGTGATGCACTCCCGTTCTATCGAATTCGCCAAAAAATATCAGGTTCCTCTTCGCGTCCGTCCCGCCTACAGTGAGGGAGAAGGGACACTCATCACCCAGGAACCGGAAGACTCCACTCAAGTTGTGACGGGAATTGCGATCGTCAAAGACGAACTGCGAGTAGGACTCGGTGGTATCCCGGATCGACCAGGTGTGATGAGCATGATTTTTGCCAAGATGGCCGCGCGCAAAATCCCGCTGGATCTGGTCGTCCAGGATATTGCGGAAGGTGGCACAGCCGAGATTTCCTTTACCGTGCCACGCCAGGATTTCGCGGAAGCTCTTACCGCTGCCACTGAAGCGGTCGACGAACTGGGGCAGGGAAGCGTCACGCATGGCACCGAACTTTCCAAAGTCTCGATTGTCGGAAATGGAATGCAGTATCACACCGGCGTGGCTGCAAAAATGTTCAAAACGATCGCCCAAAACAACACCAACGTTTTGATGATCTCCACCGGCGATATCAAAATTTCCGTTCTGATTCGCAGCGATCAAGCACTCTCCACCGTTCAGAAAATTCATGAATCGTTCCATCTGCACGAACAGAAAGCCATTTCCCCCGAAATCGGTTTTCCGCAGCAGGATCAGAAGACGACATCACAGAAAATCAATACCGAACGTGAGCATGAGGTTGTGCTTGGCCTGTCGAATATGGAAGACATTGTGGTCAGTGATGTCATCGTCGACAGTTCACAGGCGCGCGTGACGATTCGCAATCTCCCTGATGAACCCGGCATTGCCGCCACCATTTTTGAAGCCGTCGCCGAGGGGGGCATTATGGTCGACATGATCGTGCAAAATGTTTCACGGGAGGGCGTGACCAACATCTCTTTTACCCTTCCTGAAGGCGATCTGGAGCAATCACTGCTATTGATTCGCACGATTGTTGAACCGTGGGAGGGCGTAACGGTTTCCTATGATGACCATATCGCCAAAATTGCAGTCGCCGGGATCGGCTTGCGTAGTCATACGGGTGTCGGAAAAAAAATGTTTGCCGCGCTGGCTTCAAAGGAAATTAATATTCTGATGGTCGGCACAAGTGAAATGCGAATGACAACGGTCATCGACAGATCTCAGGCCGAAACAGCCCGGGCGGTTCTCAGCGAAACATTTTTGTAGATCGGTTTTTGTGAACAGGTTTCAGGACAAGAAAGGGACACGCATGCTTTCCGATTTTCTGACAGACAATCCGGAATACCTGCGCATTTTTCAGGCGATTGAGGAACAGGCCGTCAGAACCGATCTCGAAAACCGTTGGCCAGCCGAGCAGTTGCGTCTTTTGACCGAAGCGGGTATTTCTGCACTTGGAATCCCTGAAATCTATGGCGGTCGAATTCCTGCCGACCAGGAAATGGAAACGGTTTATCTGGATTGCACCTCGGCTTGTTTGACAACATCGTTTGTGCTTTCGCAGCGAAATGCAGCGATCCAACGAATTGTGGCTTGCTCGAATGAGTCATTCAAGAAATCGGTTCTTC
>JALTOP010000221.1:0-3240 GCA_027000105.1 Planctomycetaceae bacterium
CTTCGACATCATCGCCTCGAAATTTCCATGTTCCTCGATCAGCAAAAGATCGAATTTCACCCTGCTCTCGCCGGCGATTCAGTTCTTCAACTGAAATAGAAAGACGGGCTGCTGCTTCTTCAAGATTGAGATACTTACTTGCCATGGCGGAAATCAACTCCGAAACCTAAGTGAAAATGAACGGGAGTTCGCATCGAACTTGATGACTAACAATCAACCTCTTTGTCTGTCTCGCAAACTGCGAACAATTTTCAATGAACAATTTTTTTCCGTGGTGACAACTGCCGGCATAAACCGGCCTGTCCCCATTGATATCTGCAAAAGTTTGCCTACCGTGCGAAATATCCCACTGCCGGCCACAGAAACTCCCCTTAAGTGGCCGGAAACGATCGAGGATGAAAACGTTTCCACGCCGCTTTTTCAAACGCAACATGTACCCTCCAGCAATGATACGACAGATATCGGCGTATTCAAGAGCCTGTTTCCCGTGTGTGGCCGTTTTTTGCGATCCCCTTTAGATTTTGCTGATATGTTTCCCAAATACAACATCCATCGAAATCCATCGAAGCAGACGAAAATCTCCGGTCGGGCTATAATTGGTTTCTGAACTGATCCCAACACGGCTGGTCTGTTCTGACCGCCGTAACCAAAATGAGATTTTCAAAAATTTTCGCACCGTTCGTAAACTTTAACCGTTAACAGTACAGATGAATACATCTGGGGTTATTGAAAACAGGAGACTGCGTCCCTGACACCACAGTTCAGGCGGTGATACGATCACTCCCGGTTGCTATTTCGTTTTTCTCTGTTTGTCAAAACGAAACTGCCAGCGGGGATATCACTGATATCGGTCGAAAAATTGATCGAATTACTGCTCATGCGGGGTTTGTTCTGTTAGAAGACAAATTCAGGTCATCTGCAACAGCCTGTTGGGCAATAGGAGTTCAACGCGACGTATTGCCTGCTCGGTTTAAGAGCGACAGACTGGATAGATCGCCTGGTCGAATTATTCCAATTGTAGGCCTCCTGTTGGTCTCAAAATTGGCCGCGATCTGGACCATCGGAGTTTTTTTTAACACAGACTGCGGTCATGTCGTCGGCCTGTTGAGCCGCTCCCGTGAAAAGGCCCGCCTGATCGATCAATTCGTTGATGATTTCCCGGGCGGTCTGATGGCGGTGTTGCAGCAGCAGGTTTGCTTTCCGGTCATGACCGAACATCTCTCTTTCCGGGGAGAGCGCTTCGGTAATCCCGTCAGTAGATATCAGGAGCAGATCCTCTGGTTGGAGTAGATAGCAGGCCGAACAGCTGTACTTGACGTGGGAATCGATACCAAGCATCAACCCGGTGCTTTTCAGACGGATACAGGAACCATCCCGTTTCAACAGTTCTGCCTGATGGCCCGCCCCGACATATTTGAAGCTATCCGTTTTCAGATCGATCTCTGCAAGAAAGAGGGTCACGAATGCTGAATCCCTCAAATCCCGATAAAGGAATTCGTTGAGACACTCCATCACAACATCGAGACGGACTTCCGTTCGCAGAATCGCGCGGAGATACGATCGGGTTTCCACCATTTCCAATGCGGGGCCAAGACCGTGCCCGCTGACATCCCCAACAGCGACAACAAGCCGATCGGGCGAAAGCCAGATGTAATCGTAATAGTCTCCTGAAACTTTTTCCGCAGGACAAACCCGTCCTGCAATATCGTAACCATCTACTTGTGGAGCCGATTCCGGATACAATAATTTCTGTACTGCCTGAGCCGCCTGCAACTCCTGCTGGGCACGAATCTGTTCGGTGATATCGGTTGAGATGCCCGCTATCCCGGTTAATTTCTGCTGTACGTTATACAGGGGAAACTTGACCGAAATGTAGTGGTGCAGACCATCTTCGTGCGGCACGATTTCCTGCACTCGTTCCGTTTTGCCGCTCTGGCAAACATATTCATCGATGCGTCTGAGAGAATCGGCCGTTTCTTCAGGAAACAGGTCGTAGTCCGTTTTGCCGTCAATTTCATCGTGGGAAATATGAAATGTTTCTTCGAAAAGACGATTGATAAACTGATACCGTCCCTGCGTATCCTTGATGTAAATGACTGCTCCGGTGTTATCCAGAATACTTCGATACCACTGATCGCGTTCCAGGACGGCTTGCCCGGTTCGAGAGCCCTGGGATAAATCATACAGATACAACACCAATGACTGCTCTTCGTGGTCCTGCAGAACTTCTGCCTGAATTTCAACTTTCCTCCGGTTCTCCGCCTCGCCGGAAAGATAACAGGGGAAAGGGAATGTCAGCTTCTGATGTGGTGCGGCAGCAAAACAGCAATCCAGGAATTGTTCCAGGCAGGGAACAGACTCCTCTGCAATCAATTCATGAAGGAACACTTCCTGCGACAGTTCCATTCCGGAATCAAACAAATCGCGCGCAGAAGGATTGATAAAAACCAACCGATATTCCCGATCCAAAATCAGCGTGGGCCAGGGAGCATACTGTAACGACCGAACAAAAGACTTGCTCAATCCAAGCTGTTCCAGTAGCTGAGATTTCATTTCGCATCAATCGGGCGAAAGAGAAGGTGACAGCCTCCCTGCCCGGAAGCAGCTTCCCTGCCCGGAAGCAGCTTCCCTGCCCGGAAACGCATCATACGCATTAACGATTCATGTGACATCAATAACTGCCGATGCGACAGTGTAGCACGCCTCCGCCGACTGTACAACAGTAATCTTCCAAAACTGATCGTGACCTGTTCGGGCATTTTTGATTAAGATATCTCCAGAGCTGGTATCCAGACGGTAAAGAAAGAGCTGTGATCCGGTTCGGGAAAAAGTTCAGCACCAATATATCACGGACATGTGGCAATATCTTCTGCGAAGGAATGATTGATGGGGTCAGTAAGCAGTTTTTTCACCAGCAGGCACAGAATTCACAAGTGGATCAGGAGGGTTGGGTTTGCTTGCTGCATCATTTCAGGGCTGTCGAATAGCGTTATCCGGGCCGATGATTCTCCCTCTGTGGAGTTGGCACTCACATTCCGTCCGGTACAAAAAGATGTTGATTACGAGCTGGTCGACAAAGCCGACTACGATAAATGCAAGGTTGAAGTAGAGCGGGACGGGAAATCTTCCGGATGGGTCGTGTTTGGGCCTGAGGGACAGATTCTCCGCCGTTTTCGCGATACCAACGCCGACAACATTGTGGATCAGTGGCGATACTACAACCGGGGCTACGAAGTCTAC
>JALTOP010000221.1:3250-17931 GCA_027000105.1 Planctomycetaceae bacterium
AAGGTAGATCAATCCCGTTGGATGAACATTGCGGGCACACGCTGGGGAATCGATCAGAATGAAGATGGAAAAATCGACCAGTGGAAAATCATCTCTGCAGAGGAAGTGACGCGCGAAGCGGTTCAGGCGATGGCAACGGGCGATGCGTACCGATTAAGCCTGGTGGTAATCAATAAGGACGATATCGCAGCATTGGGAATCCATTCGGAATTCGCCAATAAAATCCTGGTCAATCTGGCGAACCTGCCGGCAACCATGAAAGCAAAACTGGCTCAGTCAAAATCGATCAATGAAAAAACAAAATGGATTCGCTTCGATTCTTCCATGTTGATGCCCTATTCCATTCCCGCTGATGAGGGTAAAGCGAAACAGGATCTTTTCGTCTATGAAAATGTCATGGCGATTATCGAAACCGATGGCACAACCGGCTTTATGCAAATGGGAGAAGTTGTCAGGCTCGGCGATACCTGGAAGCTGACACAAGTCCCGACACCAATTGAGGGGGACACGTTGCAGGTCAGCGATGGAGGAGTGTTGATGCAACCGAAGTTGGCATCGAGCAGAACGGCAATGACGACGGAATCGGAAGTCAGTCCGGAAACCCGCAAACTGTTGACCGAATTGCAACAACTCGACGCGAAGGCGCCGACTCCCCAATCTTCTGCAGAGGAACTGGCCCGATACAACAGCAAACGGGTCGAGGTTCTGCGGGGGTTGCTGGCCACTTCAAAGACGGAACAGGAACGGACGCAATGGCTGACACAAATGATTGACGGTTTGGCCGCCGCGGTTCAAACGGGGAAATACAGAGTGGGAGCCGGTCAGTTGGCGTCCATCGAGGCAGACTTGAAAAAACAACGCCCGGATTCCGATTTGATCCCCTATGTTACCTACAGAAGATTACTGGCCGATTACAGTCTCCGGTTGCAGGATTCCGCCGCCGATAACACCAAAAGTGCGGAACTGCAGAAATGGTGGGTGGAACAGTTGAGAACATTCGTCACCACTTACCCCAAGGCAAAAGATTCGGCAGATGCGTTACTGCAATTGGCGATATTCGAGGAGTTCTCCGGAGAGGTCGAAAAGGCAAAAAAGTGGTATGAAAAACTTTTGGCCAACCATCCTGCAACGGACGCAGGCAAAAGAGCCCGGGGAGCGTTGCGACGGCTCAACATGGTCGGCAAATCATTCCAGTTGAAAGGAACCGGGTTGGACGGCAAACCCCTTGATGTGGCCAGTTACCGGGGCAAAGCGGTTCTTGTCATTTTCTGGGCAACCTGGTGCCAACCGTGTACGGAAGACTTGCCACAATTGAAAGCCCTGTACGACAAATATCGGGCAAAGGGCTTTGAAATTATCGGCGTCAATCTCGATACCCAAAAAGCGGGCATCGCTCCTTACATCGCCCAGCATGGCAATAACTGGCGACATCTGGCAGAACCGGGAGGACTGGAGGGACGAGCTGCGATCGATTTTGGCATCATTTCCGTGCCGACCATGTTTCTCATTGACCAACAGGGAAAGGTGGTCAGCAACTCGACATCGATCGAGGATTTGAAAGAGCAACTTCCCAAGCTGTTGGATTGAAAGGAGTATTGGATTGTCCCCGGAGGCAGATTTCAATATCGTGCGTTCATAACGGACATCTTTTTCTGATGTGCGCCAGCGGGCCCCGTGACGCCAAACGTAAAGATTCAACCATTAATCATACAGAACCATGAGTGCACAATTCGAGCACTCCCTGTTAAGCCTGCCGGAAAACCATTTTGCCCAGGCGGCACTGGAAAGGCTTCTGGGAACCGATCCCGATTTCTCACCACGACTGGTTTACCTGTTTGGGCCGGCCGGTGTCGGCAAATCCCATCTAGTTGTCGAGCAGGTTCGGCAGTTTCTTGAAACTTATGAAGGTGTCCAACATCGTCTGCTTCCGCTCTACGAGTTTGCAACGCTGAATCTTGAAGCCTCATCAACGGGGACGTTTCCACTTCTCGACCAGATTCAGGAACTGGATTTAATTGTTCTGGAGGAGTTGCACTGTATCGAAAATCAGTCCTGGCTTCAGAAAAAACTGGTGATCCTTCTTGATGAATTGCTGCAGAACGAAACCCGTGTCATTCTGACAAGCCAACTCGCAATTGGAGAGATGCAACAGGCGATTCCCAAGCTGGTCAGTCGATGTCATGGGGGAATTACTTCTTCGATCGCGCTTCCATCCGAGCAGAGTCGGATCAGTCTGTTGCAGCACTTTGCAGAACACCACAACTTTCAGCTTCCTGCTGATGCCGCTCTGGAACTGGCCAGAAAGCTGCCCGTCAGCCCGCGTGAATTGCTGGGGGTCACTCTCCAATTGGAGGCGATTCACCAGTTTGAACAGACCGAGATCACGTTGGAGGTTGTCAAAAACTTTCTGGAACTGCACGAAACGCCGAACCGGCTGTCGCTTGCACAAATCACCAACGCTGTTGCCAAGGAGTTTCGGGTTACCGCAAAAGGGATTCGTTCCGAAACCCGCGAACAGCAATTTCTGATTCCCAGACAGGTCGGCATGTATCTTTCCAGGAAAATGATGCGGGCCAATTATGCGGAAATCGGTCACTTTTATGGCGGACGTTCCCACAGTACCGTCATGCACGCCTGCAAAAGCCTCCAGGAAAAAATAAAACATAATTCCGAACTTGAATACCGGATCGTTCAACTGAAACGGCAGCTTCAGGGCTATCCCGGTAAACCGAAATAGTCATCGGACAGAATAGTCGTTGAACAGAAACGATCCGACAATCCGACAGAAAACCAGGAAGACGAATTGATGCCCCGGGGCGCTACTTTTCGCGGGCAACCGCTACTGGCCAATCATCAGAAAAGCTGGTTATGGGGAACCATTCCCGTTTGGGAAACCCTTCATGCCGGCCGTTGGCCTGTTTATGAATTGATCCTCAGCACCAACGCCAATCAGCCCATTCATGAAAAATGCAGGGACATGGCGAAGAAAAATGGCATCCCCATCCGAGAGGAAAAACCTGCACGATTGAAACAGCTTTGCGGGGCGAAGGATCATCAGGGGGTCCTCGCGTTGATGGGGCCTTTCCCGTATGTGCCTTTGAAGGAGATTCTGAATTCGACAAACAGCGGTGCTACTGGTGATGTTATCGTTGTGCTGGATCGCCTGCAGGATCCATTCAATGTCGGAGCGATCGTCCGTAGTGCCGCCGCCTTGGGGGCACAGGGGCTGGTTCTGGGAACCGATTCGCAGGTCGGAATTACTTCCCACGTTGCTCGCAGTTCAGTGGGGACGGTCAATCAGATACCGATCTGCCGGCTCAAATCACTCCGTTCAGCAGTTGAGGAACTTGGTCGCAGCCAGTATCGGATTTTCGCTGCAACACTCGATGCAACAACGCCTGTTGCTGAAATTCATCCGCAACACTCCGCCCAACGCCAACGGTACGCCATCGTCATCGGCAATGAAGCAAACGGAATTTCACCAGAACTCATTGAACAGTGCGATACGGAAATTGCCATTCCGATGAAGGGAACCGCAGAGTCCCTTAACGCCGCGGTTGCCGCGGGAATTATTCTGTATGAACTGACCCGGTAAACAGGATCGCTATCATTCCGGAATCACAGCAATTCCTGGATGATACTGAGATACCAGAACATGATGCTGAAGACGATGAAGATGATAAACCCGGCAACAAGCAGCCAGACAAGCCAGCCTAACGCCGCTGCAAGAGTTTCCAAAGAGCGCCTCGCCTGATCTTCGAATTGTGGCCCCAGTCGATGGAGCGTTTCCGGAACGGTTCCGGACGTTTCACCGACGTGGATCATTTCAATAACGTCTGCAGGAAACAGGCGGGATTCGCGCAGTGCTTCGGTTACGGTATCTCCCTGTTTGATCCAGTAGATAACACGCGGCCCCTGCTCGATAAAGGCTCCGTTGTTGGTCGCCCGCATCGATGCTTCAATGCTCTCATCGACCGGCATCCCGGCTTCCTGTGTCAAATGATACGCCCAGGAAAAGCGGGCGATGGCAAAGGACTGCATACAGTGACCAAGTACCGGGATTTTCATCAACAGATGATCCAGATATTTCTGTCCCGAGAACGAGGCTTTCAGAAATCGATAGAGCAGAAACAGGACAAACAGCGTTCCAAAAACAGAACCGAGCCAGATCAAAGCTCCACTGGCTCCGGTCAACCCCCAACCGAGTACATCGATCGGTTCGCCACCCCGTAAATCGGCAATCCAGCCCAGCAAAAAGATAAGCCCCGCAATAACAAACACCGCCATCACAAACTGAAAGACCGGCCAGGCGATCGCACCGTAGAAATTCTTTCGCATGCGGATCAGGTTTTCGTAATGCTCGGCTAATCCCTTTAGAATTTCAGGCAGCGAGCCAGTCTGTTCGGCCAGACTGACCATCTCCACCATCAAATCGGGAAAGACGTCGCTCTCCTTCATCGCGGTGGAAATATCCGAACCGGAATCGAGTTCTTCCCGAATCACGTACACGGCTCGACGAAGAGCCGGGTTCGATCCCTTCTCCCCTGCAATCTGAAACGCCTTGCGGGCGGAAACTCCGGTTTCCAACAGTGTACTGAGCGAACGACAAAAAACAGCCAGAGACTTCAACGGCAGTGTGCGACTTAACATGGCATGTCCCTGGTAAAACAGTTTTCATTGATACACAAGATCAAGATTATCAACCGCTTTCACACCGGGTCAAGATACAGCCCCTTATTTGTATCCGTGCTCCTGTTTGTGTCGGTTCGATGAAGGTCAATCGTCAGCATCGGCCAGTTTTTCAGGTTTGCATACTTCCGATTCACGTTCTTCCGGTTTACGTCCCAGAAAAATGTAATGCGGTGCGCGAATCAGGGGCATGAACGGAACCTTGCCTCGGCGTTCTTCCAGACGGATCGGTTCAAATTTGCTGAGCAAAAATGGAAGATGATCGCTACTTAAAAAAACATTTCAGATGCAGAAATTGCGACTTGGTCATCAGGGGCTTCATGGAATTGAAATCAGCTTGCAACATAGCGGGAGAATTGGCAAGACGCATGCGAAACCTCTGTTTGTTGGCGGGAGTGTTTGCAGTCTTCAAGGTATCAACATAACCATCAATACGAAGTCCCTCTTGATGCGCCAAGATCAATTCCATACGCCTTTTTGCTCACTTTGAGCGGTTATTCACCGACGCTTTTTTTGATGTCGTCTAATGTGATCGAATCGCGGTGCAAGCAGCCCGGTTGCTGGGGTATGCTCTCTGTTTGTTCCACTCATTGAAGCTGAACCAGGGCCAATCAACGACGAATTAAACGTATCCTTGTCTGACTGGAATTTACTGGATGTCGTCAACGTGCTGATCCATGCCGTTTTTTTCATCAACCGTGGCTCCAATCCGGCCGGTCAAATCGGCCCTGCTAAAGTTGGAACAGTCTGTGAATTTCGGAATAGCACGATGAAAAACAAAAACATCGCCCACGAAAACTCGCGGACGATGTTCTGTTTTACAAAGACTTGTCGTCTTGCGGGAAAGGATTTCCCATACTCAACTACATTCTTGATTAGAAGGTGAGAATCGCATCAATTCCAAAGACGAAGGAGTCGTTGAAGTTGTCACCTGCAGCGGCATTCTGGAGAAGGGCCAGATTGGGGTCTGCGAAGAAGTAACGAACTTCAGGTCGAACCTTGAAGTTGTCATGAAGCTTCAGGTTGACTCCACCTGTGAGTGAGTAGGAATTATTTCCTCCTGCTCGCCACCATTCGAATCGGGCTCCCGTGGCAATCATGTCGTTGACGGTGTAAATCAGGTACTGGTTGATACCGTAGGCTTCCGTTGTTCCTGCCCCTGCGATACCGAACGGATTGTAGGCAGTGGCGTCGACATAGTCAGACTGGAAAACATAGTTCAGTTTGCAGTTGACCTGATGATCGACAACAATACTGTGTGAATAACCGGTACCAAGCCAGCCGAGATCACCAGCCGTTGTGATGTAGGTTAGAGAAGTGTCGTCAGTCAGTTGTTTGCTGAAACCACCCAGGAAATTGCTTCCGCCAGCGTTCTGGTCGAAACCGGTATCCCAACCGAGTGTCCACCCCATGTAGGTTTCCAGAGTATCGGTTGTTTGGTGTGTAGCAAGAACCCCGGTGTGGGTAAATGCTTCGGAGTTGTACATCGTCATGGCATGGCTGTAGAAGAAGTTATCTGGTGCTGTGATGACTTCATACCCCAGCAGAGTAAAGAAGTGACCTGCGATAATCGACCAGTCGCCGTAAGCCGCTTCAACATAAGCCTGGGGCAACGCCCAGCCATATCCACCACGAATGTTATTGCCTTGTGAAAAATCCCAAACAGAATTGGCGTTACCGAATGCCTGGGTGTCGTTGGCATCGGTACCGTACATGATGTCGAACCGACCACCAAAGCCCCATCCATCACTGCCGTCGGCCTTTTTCTCGGCATACAGCCACATTTGCTGGGCATTGAGACGGTTCGGATTGTTGTTGAACATTCCGTTGCTGATGTTGTGATAGCCCATTTGTGCCCAGCCGCCAAACTTCCAGCCGGATTCTTCAATATCGATGCAGGAATCCTCACAGCAATCGTCACCGGTGCAATCGTCGGTGCTGGTATCATCAATGCAGCAGCCGTTATTTTTCCAAAGGCCGCACAGCGATTTCAAGCGATTGCTCAATTTTGTTCCCGCGTTGCAGAACACACTGTCCGGATTGCAGCATTCGATACAGGTTTCGTCCGGGCAGCACTCATCTCCTGCCTGCGTCGTCCCGGTGATGCCCACAGACATCCCCGCTGCAAACAGGAAAGCGCCAAATACTTTCCATTTTTTACCGTAGTTTAACATCATGCTCTCTCCTAATATTATTTCTTTGCAGGTTCACCTGTGGCAAGCACTGACCAAAAACCTCCTTATCTGCTCCCTCAAATTGGAGTAAACAAGAAACTGGGGAGCACCGCCACAATCTATGCCCCAGGATTAAATCCTGTGCTGAGCGCAATTAAGGTTTTTGTTCCAATGGAACTTATCGGCTCCTCCTGTGAAACTGGATAATCTGTTTTAACACCATCTTCAGTTATAATCAGATCAGGTGGACTAACTGCGTATATTTGAAATAATCGGCATAAATTACGGTTTACCCACAATTTATCGCAGTATGACGGGGGAGGTCGCATCATAATGCAGGGAAATGTGTACATGTGTGCTGAGTTTGATGTGAAGAATAACTTCCTGTGCAGGAAAAACTTTTGACCGACCGAAACCCAATCTCCTTTGGGGCAGTAGTAGATGGTGTAGATTGAATCACTTCCGTCAGACGAGGAAACTCTCATGATGTTTTACTGTAATCGCTTTTTCTGTAGGGATTTCTGTTTGATTCTGGGGCTTGTCCTCTTTTCCCCGGTTTTCGCTACTGCGCAGATTGCCCCTGCTAATCTGCTCCCCGAAACGACTGTTTTCTATGCGGAAGTAACTGATCCACCTGCAATCGTTGATGCCCTGTTGAATCACCCGGTTACCAAACGTCTGCAGAAAGAAGATGCCTATCAGGAGTTGATGAAGGATCCCGAAGTTGCCCAGTTTCTGCAGATTCTCGGTTATGTTGAATCACAATTGGGGATGGAATGGGACGAGGCTTTGAAGACTTTAGCGGCCGATGGCATCACGCTTGCCTTTGATTTGGACTCCAAGGGAGCGGCTTTGTTGTTGAAGGCGAAGGACGGGCAAAGCCTGGAAAAGATCGTGGAAACGATGATGAAGCTGGCTCGCCAGGATGCAGCCGAGAACAATCGCGATGATCCGTATGAGGTCGATGAATACCGCGGGGTGACCACCTACGGTGTAAAAAATGGCGGGTTTGCCATCTATGAACGATGGTTCGTGTTTGCCACGAATGAAAAAATTGGAATGTCTGTTCTGAATGGGTTGCTTGATGGTGGAAATCCCGCTTCTCTGGCTGACAGTGACCAGTTCCAGGACGCGAGGAAAAACAGGAACAGGGGCGATGCAGTCTGGTTGTATGTCAATTTAAGTGCCATTCGTGAGGCGGGCGTTGCCAGAAAGTTGTTTGAGGGGAAATCGGAGGAGCCGTTTGGAGAGATCCTGCTCGGCGGGATCCTCGATGTTCTGGAAGAAACGCCTTACGCCACCGCCACCCTTGCAGGCAAAGGGCAGTCTGTTCGGTTGCGTTTCTCGGTTCCTTTCGAGCAAAAATGGGTTTCTGAGGCTCGGGAATTTTACTTTGGACCGCGAGGTTCCGGGCGAGCGACTGCGATTCCGGATGTTCCACGGTTGTTGTTTGCCGTTAGCGCCTATCGCAACTTTTCCGAAATGTGGCTGCGGGCAGGTGATTTATTCAATGAGCAGATAAATGACAAATTTGCAGAAGCGGATAGTACGTTGACGACGCTCTTTTCCGGGAAAGATTTTGGCGAGGATATTCTTGGTGCCCTTTCCCCGGAGGTTCTGTTGATCGTTGCGCAACAGGAATTTCCGCAAGATCGCCCCGCACCGGCGATAAAACTTCCCGCTTTTGCCCTGGTTGGCAAGATGAAGCAGCCGGAAACAACGGCCAGAGAATTCCGGCGGATTTTTCAAAGTTTGATCGGTTTTTTCAATGTCGTTGGCAGCATGAACGGCCAACCGCAGTTGGAACTCGAAATGGAGAAAACTGAAGCAGGCGAATTGACCTCCGCCTCTTTTGTTCCCTTGGCGGGAGAGGAAGATAAGGATCCGGCCAGGATCAACTTCAACTTCTCGCCGACGGTCGCCTTTTCGGGAAATCGTATCGTCATTTCATCGACAGTCGGATTGGCTCGAAATCTGATTACAGTAGAGGAACCGGGGCAACGCGAGTCCGGCAGTTTAGTCAACACCGAGGCACTACTATCCGCCCCTGTTTTGAAGTCGGTACTGGAAGATAATCAGGCACAGTTGATCAGCAACAATATGCTCGAAGAGGGACATTCGCGAGAAGAGGCTGAAATGGAAATCGGGACGTTGTTGAAGCTGCTTGGTTATTTTGAAAACGCAACAGTTACCCTGGAAACAGCCGGCGGTCTGTTGAACCTTGATTTGGATATGGAATTATCGAAGTGACTCGCGGCGGTGGGAAGCTCGTGTCGTCTTACCGTGTCGCTTTTGCGTTTAACAATTGTCGCGGGAATATGGTGACCGAATCAACCCGATCAGCCAGGGACTCGTCGATCCTGAACGACTGGTTCTCTGAATGGCTGATTCGTTGGATGTGTCCGAATCCGGTTGTCTGAAACCGGCAGTTTCGATGTATGACCGTATTGGGATCGTGGCTGTATTAGATATTCATAGCAATGGTAGCGATTTTAACACTATTTCAGTGATTTGTCTTTTTCAGTATTTTTTCAATGGGTGTTTTGGGTGTTTTTCAGTGATCAGGTTTGTTTGGGGGAAGAATTGCAATGAACCACTTTGATATGATCGATCCCGAATGGGCGTGGCACCCTTATGAACCTGTATCTGATGATCAATGGTCTCGAAAACAGTGGAGCCATCTTTCCCGGCGGGCTGGTTTTGGGCTTTCCAGTGATGAACTGGATCGATTTGGCGATCACTCGCCGGTGGAGTTGGCGCACCGTCTGGTCAATGATCGTACCGAGACAGAGGCCCAGCAGCGGGAGTTCCAGGAGTTGATGCAGTCGGTTTTGGCAACGGGTGAGGCTCAAAATCTTCCTTCGCGCTGGTTACACCGCATGTTGAATTCGCCGGATCAACTACGTGAAAAGGCCACACTTTTCTGGCACGGGCATTTCGCCACGAGTGCGGAAAAAGTTACCGATCCCGCCCTGATGCTGCAACAGAATGAGTTGTTCCGAAGAAATGCCTTGGGGAATTTCGGGAAAATGCTGCACGAAATTTCTCACGATCCAGCCATGTTGATCTACCTGGACTCCGTAACGAATCGGAAGGGACATCCAAACGAAAATTATGCTCGTGAGATCATGGAACTGTTCTGTCTGGGAGAGGGGAATTATACAGAAAAGGATATTCGGGAATTGGCCAGATGTTTCACCGGTTGGGAAATCAAGCAGAGACGTTTTCGTTTCAACAGGTATCAGCATGATTTCGGTTCAAAAACGATATTTGGCAAAACCGACGAATTCACGGGGGATGATGGTGTTGATATCGTGCTCGAACAGCCGTCCGGCCCGGAATTTATCGTTTCGAAACTGATTCGCTTTTTCCTTTTTGATGAACCGGCTGCTCCCGCTTCTCTGGTGAAACCGTTGGCCAGACAATTGCGAGAAGGTAATTGGCAGATCGGGCCGGTCATCGAAACGATGCTCTCCAGTAATCTTTTTTATTCTGACATGGTGCTGGCACGGAAGATTCGTTCTCCCGTCGAATTCGCTCTTTCTGTTTTACGAACACTGGAAGGAACGACCAATCTTCTTGAGCTGACCAATGATCTGAATGATTTGGGACAACGGCTTTTCTATCCACCCAACGTGAAAGGTTGGGATGGAGGAAGAGCCTGGATCAATTCATCAACGATGCTCGCCCGTGCCAATCTTGTCCGGAGAATGCTGGATCGGAAACAGACTCGTTTCGCTGGGGCCGGTCTGGCCGATTACTGCGACAGATATCAGTTGAAAAACCCGACGCAGATTGTCGACTGGTTGCAGCAAATGCTGCTGGCTGTGGAAATGCCACGTGATGTGCGTCGATCGATCGAGCGGAAAATTGAATCAGGTAAGCAGGATCGGGAACAGCGATTGAGAAACGCGCTGCATATGATCTGCACCTTACCTGAATATCAATTGGCCTGATTCAACCTGTTCCCCTTTACGATGAATGGAAAGAACAATGACACTTTCAAGACGGGATTTTGTCAACCTGACTGCAACGGGATCGGTCGTGTTCGGTTTTGGCGGGACTGCTCCCCGGTTTCTTGCCCATGCTGCAAAGAAAGCGAAATCGCAGGAAAATGTACTGGTTGTTGTTCAACTCTCTGGAGGGAACGATGGCCTCAACACGGTCATTCCGTTCGATAATGACGATTACAGAAAGGCCAGACCCAGCCTGGCGATCAATCGGAAAGAAGTTCATAAAATAAATGATGAACTCGCCTTTCACCCGGTGTTGAAGGGGTTTTCAGAACTGTATCAGCAGGGGCAACTGGCGGTTGTGCAGGGGGTTGGGTATCCCAATCCGAATCGCTCCCATTTTGAATCGATGGATTTCTGGCACACCTGTGTACGCAAGAGTGAAAAAAGGGATTCGGGTTGGCTGGGGCGCACTGTTGACCAACTGGAAAAAGATCGCGCGATCGATATTGCCGCCCTGCACCTGGGAGAGGAGAAGCAGCCATTGGCACTTCTGTCTCGTACATATCGTGTCCCTTCGGTACGATCTCTCGAACAGTTCCGCCTGAATCTTTCCCGGCAGGAATCGCTGGGGGAAATCCGGAAGCTGATCGAATCCAGACGAAAACAGACGAATCCCCTGCTCGAATTTGTGCAGGCCAGTGCAGGAACCGCGATCGATGTCAGCAAAGAGTTTGAGCAGAAGGGGAAATCGTATCACCCGAAAGCGAGTTATCCGGCTACTGCGTTAGGTGAAAAACTGAAGACCGTCGCCCAGTTGATCCAGTCCGGTCTTCAAACCAGAATCTACTATGTCGAACTGGCCGGGTTTGACACACATTCCCAACAGGCCGGAGCGCACAATTCATTGCTCCGCCAATTGGGAGATGCAGTTTTCGCATTTCAGTCTGACATCTCAGGACAGGGGCATGGCGATCGTGTTCTGACAGTCTGCTTCAGTGAATTTGGCAGACGTGTCGAAGAAAATGCGAGTAAAGGAACCGATCATGGAACCGCGGCTCCGATGTTTCTGGTGGGAGATCGGGTAAAGGCGGGACTGATCGGGAAACATCCTTCTTTGAAGGATCTGGATGAAGGCGATCTGAAATTCCATACTGATTTCAGGAGAGTCTATGCAGCCATTCTCGAAAACTGGTTCCAGTGTAATAGCAAGGAAATTTTGGGAAGCCGGTTCAGACCGCTATCCGTTCTGGATGTCTGAACCATCCGTTTTAATAACAGTTCTCTCGGGGCAGCCAAACATGCTGGGCGAAACGACACAAGCCGTCCGATAATGACTACGTTCGGTGATGACGGCGCGGTAACAAAATACCGCAGGGCTTGATTTTCAGACAGTCGTTTGCGTCCCTGTGTTTTTGCGTGAGCAATACTCCTCTCAAAAACCTGGCTCGCAAGGTGTGTCAAGACAAACCAGGACGAACATTGTAAGTCCCGTCTATTCGATTTGACTGTTTTCAGCATTACGAGTACGATTCTTTATGAAGGATGCGCAGCAGAAACGAATGGTCTATTTCGGGCGGTTTGTTTCTGTTTTGCGTTGGCTTCCGCGCGATCCGGTTTATGTATGAGTGAGACAGGTGATGCAGGTGAGCCGGGTCGGTATGGAGTGGTCGAATTGACACTTCCAGAGAGAAAATCGGTACTTCCAGAGAGAATTCGTGAACGATGGCTGCGATATCTATCCCTTGTCCCCGATGTCAGGCGAAGCTGAAGCTGAAGGATCGCAGCTTGTTGGGGAAAACCGGGAAGTGCCCCAAGTGCGGGCACCGTTTTGTCCTTCAGGAACCGGCTGGCAAACCGGCGGTCGGGCTTGAACCGAAATTGATTCCTGATGACGAACCTTCTCCCCGTCCCCCGGTCAGTGGTGAATCACCGGTCAGCGGTGAATCAGGGAATCCGCTCTCTTTTCTGGAGAAAGAAAGCGAATCGGTTGCGCCTGTCTTTTCTGAAATTGCAAGTGATCCGCCAATACCCGTTTACACCAGAAAGCGTGAGGTAAGCAAAAAGACCACTCTCATTGTCACATTTCTGTTACTGATTGTCGCTGTTGGGGGAGTCGGATATTTCTATTCGCGCGGTGGAAAGATCAAAGTTGTTTCTGAAAAGGATACAGGGCGGAATGCCGCGGTTAAAGTTGAAAAAGTAGCTGAAAAACAGGTTGTTCCACTAAAAAGGAAACAGATCAAACCCGAAAAAATTAGTGTCCTTCAGGCGAAGAATCCAACTTCCGGCAAACCGATCCGATTGCTCAACATGCCGGCGGGAGTTCGGATTGTCATCAATCTGCATCCTCGCAAGTTATGGAGTGACCAACAGCAGTATGCCGAGTTTCGCGCCTCCCTGGGACCGTTGGGAAGTTGGCTTGAAAAACAGATACGCGATCTGTCCAAACAGGAAGATCTAACCGCTATCGAGGAATTGTTGATTGGAATTATTTTAGGTCCGACCGGGACACCTCCGGAAGTTGCGGCTGTGATCTATTTTGCTCAGGAGCAAAGGCGATCCGACCTGCTGACAACTTATGACGGAACACCGTACACCGAGTTCAGTACTGATCTGAAAATCGATCAGGGACGTGCCTATCATATCGTCGATAACAGGACGGTTGCGGTTTGCCCGGCTACCTATGTAAAGGATTTGCTTGAGTTCGAAAAAACCCCTGCCATCACGGGGGATAATATCCAGGGGATTCTTGAATCGACCGATCGGGATCGTTTTATCACCGTCGTTTTCGATCCGGCGGATATCCATCAGCATCTGGAATCGCTCTTCCCGGAAACGGCCAGAACCGTCGTCGAAAAAAGCTTGCGGTGGCTTGGTGAGGATGTCTGGTCGGTCGCCTGGAGTCTCCATGTAGAGGATGATTTTTATGCCGAGTTGACCGTACGGGGCATGAATGATGTTGGGCCGACGAGCTTGAGTCGCCGGTACCGCGAACGGCTCGACGCCCTTCCTGAAATATTGTTGACGACCATCCGAAAAATGGAGCCGAGACGATCGGGATACCGAAAAATCATTGGACGTTTCCCGGCTATGATGAACGTAGTCGCCATGACGACAGCGGTTGCTGTTGATGGCCGTTTCGTCCGTATGGGGACTTTGCTTCCGTTGAAAGCCGGGCCGAACCTGGCACTGGGAACGCTGTTGGCCTGGGATGAATCGACCCGTACCGATTTCAGCGTCAAGGCTGTTGCCCAGACCAAAAAATCGGATAAACCGGATATCGCTTCTCTTCCGATCATGCAACGACTGGAAAGGAAAATTGATGTCGATTTCCGCAGAACCCCTCTGCAGGAAGCATTTGCCTACATCGCGGAGGAATCGAAAATAAAGATCGAAGTCGATGGTGACGCTCTCAAATTGGCAGGGTTTACGAAGAACATGCCTCAGACTTTCAAAATGGAACAGGTTCCCGTGCATGAAGCCATTTATGGCATTGTGAAAAAATACGAGGAAGAAGATAATCCGTTGGTGATCCATGTTTCGGTTAAGGACAACAAAATTATCGTCTTGACAAAATCGGTTGCGGAATCCCGTCAAATGGAGATCTATCAGTTCAAGAAAAAGAATTAGGCGGGAACATGGCTGTTCTGACAGGTGATTTCCTTTGCCCGAAATGCGGGGCGAGGTTGCGCATCAACGAACGGGGCAAGAAATCGGCACAGATCGTTTGTCCTGAATGCAGCGATCAGGTAGAAGTCAAACTTTCTTCAACCGGGAATCTGATTGCTTTTTTGCCCGGAGAAAGGGTCTCCTCGGCTGCACGGGCAGATGAGCCGCTTTGGGATCGGAAGAAACGCGATCG
>JALTOP010000222.1 GCA_027000105.1 Planctomycetaceae bacterium
CTACCAGATGTGTACCAATCACCTGCCTTATCCGCCGGGAAAAAATCTGGCGACGATTGTCAAGAATCTGAATCGACCTCCTTTGGATATCCGGCAGTTTGCTCCGGATCTTTCCGGCGAAATTGCGGGCGTCATTTTCAGGGGATTGGAAAAGAATCCTGATGATCGCTGGCAAACAGCCAAAGAAATGACCGATGCATTTGAGCGGATCGCCCAAGAGATGTGACAATTCTTCTCCGCTGATTTGCCCTGCTACAGCTGACAGTCAAAATTCGAGCAAGGTAGGGTCGGTTCAACTGGCCGGACTGGACAAACGGCTGATGAGGAGTAGATATTTAGCGGAAACGGTAAACGGTTCCGATTTGAATCTGCTCGCACCGCCATCCGCTCACATTCGACGACATCGGAAAAACGTCGGTGAGTAAACCGATACAAACACTGATACAAAGACCGAAATGGCCGGGGGAACCGGCCCTATAAGAAATTCAAGAACCCCAAAAACTGCGTACTTCCCATTTTCTGATTCCTTGAGCATGAACCCGAGACAACTGATTGAATCTTTGAACGCCTCCCAGCGAGAGGCGGCGACGACAACGAAGGGGCCACTTCTGGTATTGGCAGGAGCGGGAACGGGAAAGACGCGCGTCATTACCACGCGGATGGCATTGCTGATCAGTCAGGGGGTTTCGCCGGAGCGGATTTTATCGGTGACATTTACAAACAAGGCTTCCAAAGAAATGGCCGAGCGTTTGCGAAGCATTTTGGGGAGGCGAATGAAAGCGAAACCGCGCATTTCGACATTCCATTCCTTGTGTGTTCGCATTTTGCGGGAAGAGATCGAACTGCTCGGCTATCGGAAAAATTTCACAATTGTAGATCGTGGTGACCAGGAATCGATTGCCCGGGAAGTGCTTCGAAAAATCCGCATTCAGGAAGCCGCACTGAAACCCGGCGATCTGCTCGGTATTATCAGCCGTTGGAAATCGGCTGCGATTCGACCGGGAGAAGCGGGGGATCGAGCCGAAGATGATCGGGAATTTCTGGCCTCGATGGCGTACAAGAAATATAGCGAACAGTTGCGAGCCAGAAACAGTGTTGATTTCGATGATTTGCTTTTGCTGACCGATCAACTTTTCTCCCATCATCCCGAGGCGTTGCAGCGCCAACAGGATTGTTACGATTTCATTCAGATTGATGAATATCAGGACACGAATCAACTGCAGTTCCGGGTTGTCCAGGCGCTTGTTGAACCGCATCGCAATTTGTGTGTTGTCGGTGATGACGACCAATCAATTTACGGTTGGCGTGGGGCGGAAGTGAAACATATTCTGTCGTTTCAACAGCACTTTCCCGATGCCAAGGTGGTGCGTCTGGAAGACAACTACCGTTGTACCGATGAAATTCTGACGGTGGCGAATCGACTGGTCAGTTATAATCGAGAACGTCACCGCAAAGTGCTGCGGTCGACGAAAAAGGGGATCGAGCCGGTTCGTTACGAGAAGTTTCAGGATGAGACCATCGAAGCGGAACGGGTTGTGATGGAGATCAACTATTTGATCAATCATCGCGACAAACAGCCCCGCGATTTCGCCATCCTGTTTCGCACCAACGAGCAGCCCCGTGCCTTTGAATCGGAACTGCGACGGCGTCAATTGCCTTATGTGATTCTGGGGAGTCAGTCCTTTTTCGATCGCAAAGAAATTCGGGATTTGATTGCCTATTTGAGAATTATTGCGTACCCGAAAGATGAAACATCCCTACTGAGGATCATCAATGTCCCTGCCCGGAACATCGGCACGGGCACCATCGACAAAATAATGACGTGTGCCATCAGTGAGGGAATTCCATTTTTTGAAGCGGTTGAAAGAACAGCCCAGAAGGGAATACTGGGCGCAAAACCGAAAGCAGCCGTCGATCATTTTCGGCATCAGCTGGAAGGCTGGCGAAAACAGTTTGCGAACAGCTCCGAATCGCTCGCCAATCATTTGCGCAAACTGATCGATTCACTGAATTACATGCAGGAGATTGAAAAGCTGTATAAACAGTCGACACAGCAACAGATCAGGCGGGAGTCGGTCGAGCAGTTGATCAATTCGCTCGAGGATTACACCCGAAGGGCCAGACAGCCGAGCCTGCAGGAATTTCTCGATGAAATTGCGTTGAATGATCGCGACGAATTCGCCTCGGGAGATAAAAAAGAACTCGAACAGAATGCGATCAAATTGTTGACGATCCATAGTGCCAAGGGGCTTGAATTTCCGCGTGTGTATCTGGTCGGGATGGAAGAAGGGTTGCTGCCTCATAAACGCTCTGTTGTCGGAACAGAAAAGGAAATCGAAGAAGAACGCCGCCTGGCCTATGTCGCCGTGACACGTGCACAGGAATCGCTGACAATGACATTCGCCGAAACCCGTAGAAAATGGGGGAAAGCCCAGAAAACAATCCCCTCCCGCTTTTTGTACGAAATGCGGGGCGATCGGGAAGAGCAGAAAAAAGATTCAGCCGGTTCCGCCGATTCCTCACGTGCAAATGGCTCCTGAGTGTATTATACTTCCTGCCCTTGAGTTTTTTCCTTTGAGTTTCCCCTGAAACAAACCGAGCGTGGTGGAACGTTCCCCGGTGTAGACGGCAGGGGCAAGATAGTCTTCAAACAGGCGATCCGCACGGTGGTTCCAACAAGTCCTCACGGCGGTTCCGACGAGATGGTACGACAAATGACAAATTTGGAAGTTAAAGCAGGCGAAACAAAACTGGGATGGATTGGCACCGGCGTGATGGGCCAAAGCATGGCTGGTCATCTGATTGATGCCGGGTTTTCGCTGAGTGTCTATTCACGCACAAAATCCAAAGCGGAGGGGTTGATTCAACGCGGAGCAACGTGGTGTGAGACTCCGAAAGCGGTAGCAGAAAATTCAGATGTCATTTTTGCGATCGTCGGTTTCCCGAAAGATGTCCGAGAAGTTTTTCTGGGAGAACAGGGCGCCCTGGCTGGTGCCAGCGCCGGGAATGTGCTTGTCGATATGACGACCAGTGAACCTTCCCTGGCTGTGGAAATTTATGAAGCGGCCAAAGCGAAGGGGGTTGAAGCGGTCGATGCTCCTGTTTCCGGCGGCGATGTCGGTGCCAAAAACGCGGCTCTTTCCATCATGATCGGGGGCGATGAAGAAATCGTTACCGCGCTCAATCCGTGTTGGGAAGCGATGGGTAAAACGATTGTGTATCAGGGAAAAGCGGGAGCGGGGCAACACACGAAAATGGTGAATCAGACACTCATCGCGACCGGGATGATCGGCGTTTGTGAAGGTTTGTTGTACGGATACAAAGCCGGGCTTGATCTGGAAACGGTGATGAAATCGGTTGCAAGTGGAGCAGCCGGGAGTTGGTCGCTTTCCAATCTGGCACCGCGCATCATCGATAACAATTTCGATCCCGGGTTCTTCGTCGAACACTTCATAAAAGATATGGGAATTGCGCTGGCTGAAGCGCAGCGGATGAATCTTTCGCTACCAGGATTGGCGATGGCGCATCAACTTTATATTGCCCTGAAAGCACTGGGACACGGGCGGGATGGCACGCAGGCATTGCTGCTTGCGCTGGCGGAATTATCCGGGATCGACTGGAAAAACCGTTCCTGAAGCAGTAAAACGTGGTTCTGCAATTCTATTTGATTTACTTGACAGGCGAATAAAATGACACGTAAAGGGGAAATGTTCCGTGGCGTCACCGTGGCGTTGGTCACTCCATTCAAGGACGGCGCTGTTGATGAAGCCGCGCTTCGTCAACTGGTTGATGAGATGGTGGCTGCCGGGATTGAAGCAGTTGCACCATGTGGCACGACAGGCGAAAGCCCCACGCTTTCGCACGATGAACATGATCGCGTTATCGAAATTGTTTGTGATCAGGCGGCTGGTCGCACCAAAGTGATGGCGGGCACCGGCTCCAACAGTACGGCAGAAGCGATTCGTCTGACTAAAAACGCGAAAGCAGCGGGGGCGGATGGAGCGCTTGTCGTTTCCCCGTATTACAACAAGCCGATGCAGGAAGGTTTTTATCAGCACTACAAAGCGATTGCGGAAGCAGTTGATATCCCGATCGTTGTCTACAACATTCCGGGGCGTTCAGCGAAAAATATCGAACCGGAAACGATTATCCGTCTGGCGGAACTGCCGAACATTGTGGCCGTCAAGGAAGCGACCGGCTCGATGGATCAGGCATCACAGATTCTGGCCGGTTCCGATTTGACGCTTCTTTCCGGTGATGACAGCCTCACACTTCCTCTGATGTCGATCGGCGGGAGCGGGTCCGTTTCTGTCGCGGGAAATCTTGTTCCTGCCGATGTGAAGGGACTTGTTGACAACGCCTCTTCCGGGAATTGGGAGGCCGCCCGACAGGCTCACCATAAATTGTTCGGTTTGTGTCGCAACATGCTCTCCCTGGCAACAAATCCGATTCCTGTTAAAGCGGCAATGCAACTGCTCGGCAAGGGAACCGGCGAAGTGCGATTGCCTCTCACTCCCCTGGAAGGGCGGGAACTCGATCAACTTCGGCAAACGTTGCAGGAATACGGCCTGCTGGACTGATCGCCTGTCCCTCAACCAGTCTCAACCGGTCATGACATTTATATTTCACTTCATTTTCTTGTTAGGGGTAGCTTCTCGTGATTTTTGGATTCGGTCGTAAGAATGAGGACGATTTCGAGGATGAAGAAATCGAGCTCGTCCTGTTTCAGGGGACATTCAGCGGTGTTGAAGTCGATATTTCTGAACATGCGCGACTGGCACAGGCGGGCCTGGAAAGAGCCAAGGAATTGGTAACTGATGCGATTGAACGTCGAGCCGAGCTGATACGTATCGAACCGAAGGGAGAGCGATCTGTTGCCCAGTTTCAGGTTGACGGCATCGCATTTGCCGGCGGTCGGATGAGCAAAAAAGAGGGGTTGGCCGTTACACAAATTCTGAAATTGCTCAGTGGCATGGATATCAAGGAAAGAAAAAAACCGCAACACGGTATCCTGAAAGCCGAGTTCGACGACGTAAAATACTATCTGGATATGCACACAAAACCGCTGGGCTCGGGAGCAGAGCGGT
>JALTOP010000223.1 GCA_027000105.1 Planctomycetaceae bacterium
TTTGCTCCACGTTTTGCCGAGATCATCCGTGATCATCCCGAACAGTCCCTCGAAAACATCACTCCCCGAAACCGTCAGCGAGTTCATTGTCAGAACCACTCGGGGAAGGCCTCCATTTCCCGCACCGGGAACAATCCCGGCTCGTGGATGACACCAACATTTCTTGCCATCGTAAAATTTTGTCGGAACACTTCTCGTGACCCAATAGGCGGCAGTTCTGTTCTCTGCCAGTTCACGGAAAATCGCTGCTCTCAAATCGACAAGAGGCAAACTGAGACATGTCGAACTGACAAAAAAGGATTGCTTGAGAAATTCACGCCGCCGCATCATGCCCACTTTCGATTGGTTTCTTATGTTGTTAGTTTTCTGATGCTCTCTATTTTACACTCTGTTCGCAACGACATTCGGGCTACAAGACGGGATTCCCACTTTCTGGTAACAGAACGCCGGTACTATTTTTCGTCCAATTCGTGTGAGCTTTCTGTTGATTGCTCCACCTCAGTCTGGCGCTGTTTCCAGTCGCCCCAATTTTCGATGTAATGGGCAAAAGCCGGGCGTTCTTTTTGGTGCCTTTCAAGAAACTCTTTTGTCTGTTGAACAATTTTCTGTTCCCGTTCCAGTGAAAGTTTACCAATAAGAACGCGCGTTCGCAGAAAAACAAAGTAGGTATCGAGAACATCACAAATGCAGTAATCATTAATTTTCTGGATACCACCTGCGTCGTAAACATCCTGAACCTGAGAACCATCGATGCCTGTTTTCCCCGGTTTACCGATAATGTTTGCCAGTACATTCAATCCTCCTGAGACACGTACCGCGCCAAAATTGGAGATCAGATCCATTAAATCAAGATGTCGCTGCGTGTTGTATCTGTTTCTGGATTGTTCATACGTGCGAGCTTCGACGTTGAACCAGTCCGGCAGTGACAAACCGAAACGATAGGCAGAAAGTTCCATCAAGGGAATGTCGTAACCGCGTCCATTGAATGTGACGAAAGTTGGGCGGTTGTAATGTCGCCAGCCGTGCCAGAAATGCCGGGTGATAGTAGCAGGACGGTACTCGGGTTCATCGAGCACGACGATATCCACCAGAGATAAATCATCCGCCACCTTCGCAATGGCGACCGAAATGGGGAGCATGTAAGTGTAAGCGATAAAATCACTCCCCTTTTCTGCCAGCAGTTTCTCCCGATAGCGGGCAATGGCTTCAGTTGCGCTGAGAGACTCATCCGGATATTTGATACGGGAAATCAAATCGCCATCCGCAACCGCTTCGACATCGAATATCAACCAGGAAACCTTGCTCATACGCCTGTTTCGGTTCTATTGTTGGGTATAGTGGGCCACAAAATTCATCCGGCTGAAATGAAAGCCCTGTGTCATACTTCCGTATCAATGCTGAAGACGTTCTGCATTTTCCGATTGACCAATCTCCAAATGCTCCAGACCAATTACCGCTTGCAGCAATCAGAGCCATCAACTGCTCCACCGTCTCAGGCATTCCTGTAACAAGTTGTGTGTCATCTGTTGAACACGCGAATCGGGCCCATGTGGTCGTGACCAATGCGACCAGACGGGCATGTGCCCCGGCGGCGACGAAAGCCCCTGCGACCAGAAAATTGTCGAGGCATTAAAGACAATGTTCCCCTCAGGGCCGGGGAAAATAACCGCTGAGTATTCCCCCTCCCGAGTGCCTCCCGACCAGACTTTTCCTTCGGCGAGCACTTCCAGCCCCGCTCTTTCAGGATCCGGTTCGCCATGATGTTCCCAGCCAACAAGGCCGGGAATACTTTCCCCCTGTTTCATTCCGGTTCCTGCAAATATCCAATGAGTGGGATTGACGCACGTCCAATCCCCTCCCCCGTTGAATGGAACGACCGATCGAACCCCCATGATATTCCGTTCGTCAGGGCCGCCCTGTTTCAGGCCGGTAAAAAGTTTGGGATAGGTTTCCGTTTCTTCCCTGCGCATCGGTCCATACGAACCGGTGCGTGTAATGATTCGCTTGGGCCGATTGCTTGAACTGTTGCTGAATGTCGAAACGACAAACACGGCATTTCCGCACAGCCAAAGAATATTCACACCGGACTCAATCGCCTTTTCGACGGCTTTGTATTGCCTGAGATCCCAATATTCGTCATGCCCGACACTCAAAAAAGTCTGACAGCGCGTGATAAAGGAGGCATCGATACTGTCTGAATTGGAGCCGTAGGTGACATCATAACCATGTTTTTCAATCCAATAACTGAGCGGGAATTCCCATAACAGAAATTCTCCTGAACCGATCGAAAGGGGAGCGTCGAATATCTGGCAATACTTTCCGTAAGGGCGATCGAAGCTGACAGAAACTCCCGGTGCATGTGCCCCAGCCGGATGTGTATAGAGGGATTCATTTACCGGCCAGCGATTATACGCCTGCCAGGTGTTGTCACTGCACTGGAACAGAAAATCGGCCCGGCGATTATCTCGCACGATAAAAATGACATAACTTTGCCAGTACGGTTCCGATTTCGATTCCGGTATTGTTGTCAATTTCCCGAGATAGACACCGCTGACCCAATCATCCGGAACAACCAACGTTGCGCTAACGTCCCATTTGCATTCACGCAATCGCCCAGGAGCTGGTTGCATCTCTGGTGTAGCTTGCACACTTCCCTGAAGGGGGCCGATCTGCTTCAGGTGCCGGGCTCCCTTGCCACCGTAATACCCCATGCGGTAGATATCGATGACAAATTTCCTCGCCGGTTTGGTACTGACATGAATATTCAGCTCCTCTCCAGCTGCAACCGATTGCTTCGAACAGTAGCCCTCGATCAAAGATGTTCGATACTTGCCTTCGTTAATCCGAACGCGTGTCAGCTGCCAGTCGCGTGTTCCTTCCTTCCTGTTTTCCTGCTCGATCAATTTTGACTTTGCAGCTATAGCAACACCCGGCTCACTTTTCGCCACGGCAGCGTTCCAGGGAATTCCGGTTGCGCAAATTGAAGCAGCCGCCCCCTTGAGTGCATCACGACGATCAATTTTATTCTTCTCGTTCATGTAAAAACCGCTTTCCATTTTCCAATTCAACAACCGGCTGCCCCTGAAAGCCATGTGCCCCCGACGATGTATTGTATCCCCAGGAAGAAAAAATATCATTCCAATCAGACGGCCAGACAGCCTATTTACCGTACTTATCCAAGAACAACCGAATTCCTGGCCGGGCGATCTGTCTCGGCGAGAGCCCTTTTGCTTGCCGGAATCGTCTCAATCAGGGTATTATTGCTGGCACTACAGGACGTCCTGTTGTGTGATGCGTTTTTACCAAACCGGGAGCAATTCCAAATATCTGAAATCGATAGATAGGGACTACTTGCCATGAAGAACTCAAAATTACGAGCCGTACCCGCTGTCTGTCTTGCCCTTGTTTGCTCCAGTCTTCTGGGATCGACTCTTGTAAAAGAATGGAAGAGCGGTATTCCCTGGCTTGAACCGGTCGTGATTGATCCGGGAGATTCCCACACACCACCGAGCGATGCCATTATTCTGTTCGACGGGAAAGATCTTTCAAAGTGGGATGCGGGAAAAGGTTGGACCGTTCAGGATGGCTATGTGCAGGCAGGCGGTGAGGGAGGCATCACCACAAAACAGGGGTTTGGAGATTGCCAATTGCATCTGGAATTCGCAACACCCGAAAAAGTGGAGGGAGATGGCCAGGGCCGGGGTAACAGCGGTGTTTACCTGATGAATAAATACGAACTCCAAATTCTTGATTCCTACAACAATAAAACGTACTTCGATGGCCAATGCGGAGCGATTTACAAACAGTATCCTCCATTGGTCAATGCGTGTCGCAAGCCCGGGGAATGGCAAAGTTATGACATCATCTTCACCGCACCGCGTTTCTGTGAATCCGGTACACTCAAATCACCCGCTTATATGACGGTCTTCCAAAACGGCGTTCTCATTCAGAACCATGTCGAAATACAGGGGAACACATATTGGGCCAGCCCTCCCAGTTACGAAAAACACGAAGATAAACTGCCACTTCATATACAGAATCATGGAAATCCGATTCGTTTCCGGAATATCTGGATTCGCGAAGTCCGTCTGTTGCCACCTAAAGCAGATCAGAAAACCTGATACCTTTTCCAGAGTTGCAGTTGCCCTCAGTTTCATTTCGACTCCGGCGTTCTCGCTGTTTTCATTTGGGGAGCCCCTTTTGAAAACGATCACCATGGGCTCAACCTTCGCCTCCAGAAAGGCGCTGGTCTTTTTATCTTCAAGCGGTACAATAAACGCGTTAGACCTGACGCATCCCGGCATTGTTTGGGGAAATTGGCCGACTGTCATGATTGATCGAATCGAAATTCTGTTTCGCACCAGTTTGTATCTCCTGTTGGCCCTGTCTTCTGTTTCGATTGGCCTGGCCGAAGGAAGCCTGTTTCCCCATATGCTGACGCTACCTTTGATCGCGTTGGTTTATTTCTACTTTGATGCCCATCCTCTGTTAAAAGCTGAAAGTTTACTCACCAATCTGCTTGGCCTGGCCGCTCTTATTGTGGCGTATATTGAATTCCGCCAGGGTAGCGTGAATGTGGAAATGAGAATTCTTTCGGCATCCCATCTGCTTGCCTACTTCACTTGGGTTGTCCTGTTGGTGAAGAAAAAAAATCAGCAGTATTGGTGGCTGCTGGCTCTTTCCGTGTTGAATATGTCGATCTCGGCGAGTCTGACCAACTCCTACGTACTTGGTCTGGCCGTGTTGCTCTATCTCTTTATGGGAGTCGGAACGCTGACGCTTTTCACCATTTATCGGGGCACAGCCAGCGTAAGAAATCTACAGAAGCGAAACCCTCAACAGGTGTCCTCTACTGCTGCAGAAAAAATAGCCAGAACGCCAGCGATCGAATTGATGGACGGAAATCCGGTCAGCAAGGTGCGAGGCGGTTTCTATCTCGATCCATCCGAACGCTGGATTGGTGTACGTTTTCTGGGAGTGATCAGCTTCATATCAGTTGCCTCGATAATTGTCGGAATGGGGCTGTTTCTGATTACTCCTCGGGTTGTCATTGGAAAATGGCGACTTCCGTCAAGTTCCGATGAACAGGGATTTGCCCTGCCCTTCGGAAAGGCCGTTTCCGGATTTACCAAAGAAGTGAAATTGGGGGATATCGGGGAAATCCTGCAGAGCAGTACGCCGGTTATGAGGGTTCAATTCACCGATTTTGTTACGGACGAAGTCATTCATTCAAACGATTTTGCCGAGCGCATGCACCTTGATGAGTTGTTGTTTCGAGGAACAGCTTTGGGAATCTACAACAAGGGAAGTTGGGCAGCAGGAAGCAGATATCTCAGTTCAACTCTTTATTCAAGTCGCCACCAATCGGACCGAAGCAGGATTCGGCAATCCTACGAACTTGAACCTGTCGGATGTAATACCCTGTTTGTCTGCTATCCTGTTGAAACAGGACGTCTATTGGGGCGAAATCGATCTTCCATTACGATACCCCAAAACTCGGTCACTGGTGAATTGACATTCCCCGACCAAAATCAACTGCCGGGAAAGGTAATTCGCTACGAAGTCATCAGCGTTCCCCCACCAACTGGCAGTTCATCGGACATTCCCGCGATCAGGATGAGAGACGAACAGGTTTATGTTACCGATTCCAGAAATGTTCGCAGACGTGACCACCTTGGGTTCCAAAAAGTATTGAATACAATTTCCCGCTCTCTGGAATCGGAATACCAGCAAGGTAAAGACGTTTTTCGCCGACGAACAGACTTCTCCCGATTTACCTATCAGTCCCAGTTGAGCCCTTCCCGTGTGTTGACTTACGACGTGTATCTCAGATCGTTACTTAAGATCGATCGGACGCGGCTTTCAAAACTGGTCGAAACAGCCAGGAAAGTTTGCGATCAAGGAAGCGGCGATACGACTCCGATAGATAGAGTTCGCCTGATACGTAACTACCTGCGCGATTCCGGAGAATTCAGGTATACTCTCGATCTATCGATTACCGACCCGAGCATCGATCCGATTGAAGACTTCCTGTTCAATCGCAAAGCCGGGCACTGCGAATATTTCGCTTCCGCGATGACTCTGATGCTCCGGGCCGTAGGAGTGCCAGCACGATTGGTCACCGGGTTTTCAGCGGGACAATGGGATGAAAAATCGCAACGGCTTCTGATCGAACAACGGCATGCCCATGCCTGGACCGAGGCCTTTGTCAATGGGCGCTGGTTGGTGGTCGATGCAACCCCGCCTTCCTACTCGCAACAGCAAAACAGTTCAACCGCTTCTGCTTTTTCGTGGAAGGCGATTCAGGGAAAACTGTCATCCTTTTGGCAGTCTTATGTTCTGGGGATTTCTCTGGCCAGGCAGGAGGAAAGCATCTACACTCCGCTGGGTGAGCGGGTACGGGCTGCCTATTTGAACGCAAAGAGCCTGACTGACTCTCTTCTTCCGGAATCGGCTTCTCAAAGTCGATCGGGCGGGGAAACGCTGCGAGTCGTGCTTTCGATTCTGGTTCTCTTCCTGCCGATTATTTTGCCTATTGTACTGTTTGTTCTCTTTTACTACAGACGCCAACTTTATTCCCAACTGAAAAAAATATTGCCGAGTCGAACCAGTCAACGCCGGAAAAAAATAATGCTACTTTTCTTTCGTCAGTTTCTCGATCTGGCGGCTAAGCATGGATTGCGAAAACGTCCTGAACAGACCGCGCGGGAGTTTTCCCAACTCTTTACAGAAACATTTGGCGGCCAGTTGAATACCGTTGCCCTTCAGCAATTACCGGATTTACTGACAAAATCTTACTACCAGGCACGTTTTCGTGGCAACAAACTTTCAGAACAGGAAATCGACCATTGGAAAAGAGAGATTGACAAACTGGCCCAAGCCATGAGCAGGCAGCAATCACGCTGAAAATCACATTGAAAATCAAATTTACAACTGGTGGATATGGGTTGTTTAACCTGTTTAAGCGGTAAAAGTGGATGACTGGGAAGCACATCATAAGCCGCCCGTTTACCTGTCTGGCAGCCTGGCGGTCAATATTTTGCATCTCAATCATGAAACTCGTGCGAAACTTTCACCGAAGGCATCGATAGTTCTACAAAAACCATGAGCGAGACGTCGAATCAGAATTCCAGCAATGACGAAAACAGACTGGCCCTGCAGAAAATTGTTGATCGTTGCGAGCAGGTAATGGCTCATGCCTGGATGGTGAGAACGTTTGTCAAACATTCGGAAGAAGTAGAAGACTTTCCCGAACTCATGGGGATCGTCCGTACTGTTTTCGATATTTCACGAGCATTGGAAACGTGCCGAGATGATCCGGCAAAGTACCTGAAAATGCTCCGCAAGAAGATCTCAAAATTGAACAGAGCGAGTCTCGCCTTCGAAAAAGACGCTCCGCTTGCCTCCACGCACACCAACTTTCAGCAAGCGGTCTGTTCGATTAAAGCCTGCTGTGAACAACTCCAGCACTATCTGGATGAAGGCACCAGCCTGTTGGGCTGAGCCCGGTAGATTTCGTATTCCGAAGCAGATCTCCAATAGACGACAAAGCAAATGCCCTGCCCTGCTTTTATGGAACGGGCTCAATTGTAATGACACGGGCAGTCGGACGGGCACGATCGATCAGAAGTGGTTTCCTGGAAACTTCTTCTGCCAAATTTCCAGCCGCATCCCGAGCAACAATTTTCAAATACAATTTTGTGGGAGCATTGCGAGGAATGCGGAATGAATGCGTTCCTACGTTTTTCAACGCTCCCTCGGCCTGCTGCCAAGGCCCTAAACGACTACCGGAATAGAAAATGGAAATGGGATTTTCAGCGGGATAGTTGTCGGCATATTGCCACTGAACGGTAACCGTATCGATCCTTTCCCCACGCCCCTGAAAGCTGTTTAATAGCTGGATATGAGGTTTGCTGGAATCGACAATGAGATCGATTTGAGGCTTTTGCCCCGGTTGTGGCGGAGGTTCTGCATTACCAACGCCGCTATGAATACGAAAATGAAACCCGTAACGACCATCCTCGGGAACCTGAACGGTCATCGGACTTTTCAAATCGGCATCGACGCCATACCGCCACCACTGTTGACCGTTATCCTGAGTAACAAACAGCTCCACCACGCTGACGCCAGACGGCCCGACCCCGGCAACCTGATAGTCAATCTCGAACTGATGCGAATTCATATATCGTGTTGTTTCCAGATTGTGGTAAGTTGGTTGAGATACTTGTGTGGCAGACATGTCAGAAGAAATGTTTTCGACAGGTGATCGCTCAATGCTACCCGCTGCAGAATTGCCTGTTACTATTGGGGACACCTGAGAATTTCCCGATGGAATCGAATTCGCATCCACCTGTCCGGGCAGCGTTAAAATCGGCTGAACCGCGTGCTCCTGCCTGGCGGAAGAAAGCTGTATCGAAGATGGATTACTGTTATCTTTGACGGGGGTTCGATTATGAACACGCCTGACGTTGAAATTTGAGTTGGCCAATTGATTAGCCTGGTCAGTCTGCTCTGGTACGGTGGCAGCCAATTTGACTATTTTTTCAGTCACGTTTCCGGCTGCATCGACAAAGCGGCCACGAATCTCCGGGGATTGTCCTCTCCGAATTTTCCAGGAAGTTCTTCCGGCCAACTTCTTTTTTACGTAAACGCGGTTCCATGGATCCTCGCTACTGTTGCGAAACGACAATTCAAGTGAATTCACAACAGGGTGTGCATCTGAGACCTTCCAGCTTAATTCCAACTGACGCCCCGGCTTGAGTGAAACATTCAGTTCCATTCTGGCTGGCGTACGATCAACTACGATTTTCAAACCAGGAGGATTTAGCGACGGTTCCGGGTGCATCACCTGCTCGGCATCGCTGACGGCGACGGAAAACCAGTAGTCGCCATCCGAATCCGGTTGGAAGAGAAACTGACTCTCGCTCAGTTCGGCTGTGGCGACCTGTTTCCAACTTCGCCCCTGATCACGGGAAAGAAACAGGTGCACCTTTTGTGCGTTAAGCCGTTTTAGTTCCTGCTGATCAAAACGAAACGGTATTGAGAACTGCCGGCGCGAAGTAATTATTTCAGATCGTGCGGCAGCCTGAACCGAAACATCGGCGAACCCGAAGAGTGAATGTAACACTGACAGCACAGACAGATACAGGAACTGCCTCATAACTTCCCCCCTATAACGGTTGCGGCCTTCCCCAACTGCATAAAAATAAAAAGGAAACCGGAAAACCGTCGTTTTTTTATCTAACCAAAGCGTTCCCCAACGCTGGTGGGAAAATGAGGCCGTCTACCACACTGTTGGCATACAACACGAGCGTGAAACGATCCCTCGTCATTCCCCGTATCGAGTGTATCGGTTATTCCGGATGCGCAGCTTGAAGAGAATGTATCAGAGATGCCCTAAAGTTGGGGCTCAAAACTGAAATCGACCAAACAGGAAGTATTCATAAGAACACATATTGCTGCGCCAACGAATGAAACATGAGAGACAATTTAGTAGGATGGTGACTTGTCGGGTCGGTTTACCGGAAACATCAGAAGCACGGAAACGGGCCTGCCGTACTGACGAACTCTACTTTCCGATGCCTTCCGATTTGCCGTTCATTTCGGCTTGTTGTCCTTTGTTGTCCACCGAAGGACGCTGCAATCGCAGGACATAATGGCGAGTTGGGGAGACGTCAGATGAAAAGTTGGCAGAATAACGGAACTGCCGTGCGACCGTGACGTCATCGAGTGAATGAATCATGACTGATAACTTGGCAACTCTGCTGGTGATCGAAGGAACTGCTCAAGGTGCGCGTTTCGAGTTGAATGGCGAGATGCTCATTGGACGGGGAACCCGGAATCAGATTCGCATTCTGGATACCGAGGCTTCGCGCGTCCACGCCCGCATTTCGCATGACGAAAATGGTTGGCGTCTGGAAGACTTGGGCAGTTCGAACGGCACCATCGTCAATGGAGAGTTGATTCAGTCCAGATATCTGGAATCGGGAGATCAAATTCAGTTGGGAAGCAGCATCCTGCTTTTTGCTGAATCGAAAAGAGATGAATCTTCCCTTCTGGATGTCGATTTGGTTGGTGGCAGTTCTTTCGACGATCATTCACAAATTATTCAAACATATTCGCCCCAAACGACCGTAAAAGAAGTTGAATCGAGCCGTGATCCCTTTGCTGTCGGTCATTTGCAGCCGAACGACATCCTCCGGATTATGGGAAATATCGCGGAACAGGCCGTGCGCCCCTCAATAACCTTGTCGGAACTGCTCGGACGTGTTCTACGCATGGTTCTCCAACTGGTTCGGGCTGACCGCGGTTGCATCCTGTTACTGGATCCTGACACGGGGAAAATTGTTCCCCAGGCTTCCATCAGCAGCAACCAGAGTGCGGCAGGCACTCCACCAGCACGTATGCCGGTTTCGAAAACGATCGTCGATTACGTATTGAGAACAGGTCAGGCGGTTCGAACAACCGATCCGCTACACGATACGCGTTTCGATCCCGGAAACAGTATCCTGCAGGCAGGAGTTCAGGAAGCGATTTGTGTCCCCCTGCAGGGACGCCTGAAACTGCTCGGTGCGATCTATCTTGATCTTACCGATTCGAAAAGCATTCTGGGATCACGGGGAAACAAGGCACAGCATCTCACGGACGAACAGTTACAGTTGATGACGGCTGTCGGCAAACAGTGTGCGTTGGCCATTGAAAACTTCCAGTACCAGAGTTCTCTGGTGGACGCCGAGAGGCTGGCTGCGATCGGACAGACAATTGCTGGCTTGAGCCATCACATCAAAAACATCCTTCAGGGAGTGCGTGGCGGCAGTTACCTGATCGATCTCGGATTGAAACAGGGAGATAACGATCTGATCCTGAAGGGCTGGAAACTCGTCGAAAAAAATCAGGACAAAATTTACCATCTCGTCATGGATATGCTAACATATAGCAAGGAAAGAAAGCCGAGCATCGAAATGTCCGCGCTCAACGATGTCGTTGGCGATGTCGTTGAATTGATGGAATCTTACGCAAAGGAATCCCAAGCCGAACTGATCTTTATTCCCGGCGAAGATATTCCCGATTCCTCCTTTGATCCTGAAGCAATCCATCGGGCGGTCTTGAATATCATCAGTAACGCCATTGACGCCACCCAGCAGACCGAAGGCGATGGAAAGGTCATTGTTGCCACCAGGTTCGACAATCAACTCAAACGGTTGATTGTCGAGGTAACTGATAACGGCCCGGGCATCCCCGATGAGCTGAAATCGAAAATATTCAAGGTCTTCGAGTCTACCAAGGGAAGTCGCGGGACAGGAATCGGCTTGGCAGTCAGCTTGAAAATTCTGCAGGAACACTCAGGCGACATCCAGGTTGAAAGCGAGCCGGAACATGGAGCCAAATTCATTCTGCATTGGCCCTACTCCAGTGAAGTGAATCAGACCTCGGCCTCAGGAACGCTTGTTGAAAACAAGCCGAACTGATCATACAGTCGCATGAACCATGACCGACACGGTTTGAATGGCTTGGGCGTCCTCTCAAGTCGACAGATCGTGGTATCACGGAACGCGCAGTTGTGACGTAAACACGAATCATTCAAAAACAGTTATTGACAAGCCAGTTTACTTTAGCTGGTGTACTTTCATCGGCGATGAGTAACAGAGCAAGTCGATCCAATTTGACCGACTCGACGGTTATTTACGTTCTGAATGAAACATGGAACAGAAACAGCCGAATTCTCCCTTTCATTGAAACTTTTTACGGGAACCGTAATTCTTATGCTTCAGATCTCTGCCTTAATGATGCTCATAGCCAATCTTGGAACAGGTGGCCTTGAATCGGAAATCGATCCTTTTCAATATAAAAACAGCACCGCCGCACAAACCGTCTGGAAAGCTCAATGGAGCAGTTCGGTTATCAGGGCAACTCCTGTCCAAAATCAAACACTGTTTCAGGTGGAAACTCCCCCCAACCAGAAAAAAACGACACAACGATTGACGCTGGATCGGGAATTGAAAAAAAATCTCAGCGGCTTTAGCCGATTTCACATTGATATCAGGCTGTTGAACCGACCCTCGGGAGAACGACTGAGCCTTTACTTTAGAAGTGGAGCAGGATGGTATGTAGCCGGGGCAACTGTCGATTCGATGGAGTGGAAGCAACTGGTTTTCAACAAAGAGGATTTTCGTGAGGAAGGGGAACCGGCCGGTTGGGATCACATTGATGGAATTCGCCTATCCCTATGGAAAGGAACGAATCAATCACCGAAATTTCTTTTTCGTCACCTGGCAGCCGGTTCAAATTACATCGCTATCATTGTCCCTGATGAACAGAACCAGCAGGCACTCACGTCATTTCAGGTGGCTGATGTTTTTGAATCGATCCTGGCAACAGTCAACGTAAATGCGGATCGCGTGACGGAATCGTCTCTTCAAACCGGCAGCCTCGGTGAGCGAAAGCTGGCAATTCTGCCCCACAATCCAACAATCGGGCCACAGGCGTGCGAGGTGCTGAACCGTTTTATGAAGCGGGGAGGAAAGCTGTTTATTTGCTATCGAATCCCTTCAGCGATCGCGGGCAACTTTGGTATCAGGCAGGGGACATATTACCGCCCGGAGAAAAGCGAGCCACAGTTTTCTGCCATTCATTTTGAAAATGTTCCTATTGATGGACTCCCTAAAATTGTCAAACAGAATTCCTGGAACATCACTACCGGTAAACCGATTGGGCATCATGCGAAACCGATCGCTTACTGGTATGATGAAAGAGGAGGAAGTACACATAAACCAGCCATGATTCAGAGCGATCGGGGAATCTATTTCAGTCATATCCCGACCCGGGAGGACTGGGAAAACAAAACAGCGATGATGCTCGCCCTGTTTGGGAACCTGGAGCCACGTCTCTGGAAGGAAATAGTCAGGCGTTCTCTGGAGCACGCCATACAAATTGGAAATTGTCAGAACGAACAGGAACTGTATCGGCGAATCCGTGATATCGCAGGAAAATCCGGCTTGAGAGAACTGGAGCAATCGGAAAAGGTGCTATCAAAAATTCCTGAACTGTTGAACGCGAAACAGGGAGCCAAAGCGCTGGCTGCAGCCAGACGTTTTCGCAAGATTCGTGAAGAAGCCTTCCTGAGGACGGTGACCAGCAAACCGATAGAAGCCCGTGCTTTCTGGGAGCATGCAGGAACCGGTGCCTACGCAGGAGACTGGGAGCGTTCAATGAAAGAACTTTCAGCGGCAGGGTTCAACATGATTCTGCCCAATATGCTTTGGGGGGATGCTGCACACTATGCCAGCGATGTTCTTCCACGCAGCGCGACATTTCAAAAATACGGGGATCAGATCGAACAGTGTGTCGCCGCCGCAAAGAAATATGGTATCGAAGTGCATGTCTGGAAAGTCAACTTTCGATGTTCCCACTACGGTACGGAAGACTTTCTTGCTCGCATGAAAAAACAGGGGCGATTGCAGGTCGATATCAACGGAGTGGAGCAGCCCTGGCTTAACCCTGCCCATCCCGAAAACCGGAAGATGGAAATTGAGGCGATGCTGGAGGTCGTTCGGAAATATGATGTCGCGGGGATCCATTTCGACTATATCCGCTATCCAAACGATAGCATGTCGTTTGATGATTTCAGCCGAAAGTTGTTTGAAAAAGAAAGAAATCTGAAGGTCAAAAATTGGCCGAAAGACTGTTTTCGGGGTGGTCCACTCGAAAAGGAATATACCGATTTTCGCTGTGCACAGATCACAAAACTGGTTGAAGCGGTCAGCCGGGAAGCCCGCAGGATAAAACCGCAGATTAAAATTTCCGCAGCAGTTTTTCGGGAACAGCCTTCTGCCCGCGAAACGGTTGCCCAGGATTGGCCCCTCTGGGTAGAAAAAGGATATCTCGATTTCATCTGCCCGATGGATTACACAGAGGACGATAAACAATTCGCAAGATGGATTGAAAAACAGAAAAGGCTGATTGATGGAAAATGTCGACTTTATCCGGGGATAGGAGCATCTTCCTCTCGTTCAACATTGCCGGCAGATCGTGTCGCAGGACAAATTGAGATCACCCGAAAACTCGGAGCCGACGGATATACCATTTTCAATTTCAACAAGACCACAGCCGATCGGGTCTTGCACGGTCTGAAAATGGGCGCCGGAAAAACCAAAGCCATTCCTCCGCACCGCAGCAGGTGAGGGAATCATTTTCTGCTTTATTGGGAATTTTCTGCAACCGGGGATTTTCTGTTACCTGAAACAATTCCTGATTTAAACAGAATAAATCTTCCATTTTTTGTAAAATTGGTTGTACAATTTCCACGGACTGATGCAACTCGCTGGAAGATCATTCAGAGACAGTTGTTAGAGGAGGCCCCATGCCAGAAGCAGCCAGCCGTTCAATGTGCCATCCGAATCTGACGCGCCGGCAGATGGTGCAAGCCGGTAGCATTGGACTGCTCGGACTGGGCATGAATCATTTGCATCAACTCCGTGCCGGGACATTGAATTCCGAAACTCATAAATCGGTTATTTACATATTTCTCTCTGGTGGTCTGGCGCAACAGGAGAGTTTTGATTTGAAACCGGATGCACCGGCCGAAATTCGTGGAGAATTCAATCCGATCTCGACCAAAGTGCCAGGACTGCAAATATGTGAGCACCTACCGATGCTGGCGCAACGTAGTGATAAGTGGTCGCTTGTACGAAGTCTCACGCATCCACATAGCGAACATTCAGCCGGTCACATGGTCATGCTCACCGGGAGAAGCCAGTTGCCCCAGGGGTTTAACCCCTCCATGCCCAGACCAACAGACCACCCTTCTCTGGCAGCAATCGCGGGACAGTTGCTTCCCGCTCGAAACAATCTTCCCCCGGCAATCATCCTGCCTGACAAGATGGTCCACCGCACCGGGCGGGTTATCCCGGGCCAAATGGCGGGAGTCATGGGAACTCGATACGACCCCTTCTTTCTTCAGGCTTCACCATACAATCCGAGATCCTATGGCGCATGGCCTGAGTACGAATTCCATCATGCTCGCGGGGGAATGCACTCAAGCTCGCTGAAATTCCAGCCCCCCAGTCTCTCTGTTCCGGAGGGGATGCGACTTTCCCGTGTAAAAGCGAGAATGGCTCTGTTGCATCAAATTGATGCGCAACAGAAACAGCTTCAGCAATTACAGGAAATGGACGATTTCGATCGTTACCAAAAACGCGCTGTTTCAATGCTGATGGATGAAAAAATGAAGCACATCTTCGATGTGACCAAAGCAGAAGACAAAACGCTGGATCGATACGGTCGAAACGTTTTTGGTTGGTCACTGTTGTTGGCCCGCCGACTGGTGGAAGCGGGTGTCAGTCTGGTGCAGGTGAATTTGGGAAACAACGAAACCTGGGACACTCACGGTAATGCTTTTCCGCATTTGAAAAATTATCTGCTCCCACCTATGGACCGCTCTGTTTCTGCCTTGCTGGATGATCTCGATGAGCGTGGGATGCTTGATGATACGCTGATTGTAATGGCTGGTGAATTTGGGAGAACACCGAAAATTTCCCTGCTCCCATCGGCCTACAAACTACCCGGACGCGATCATTGGGGGAAAGTCCAATCTGTCTTTCTCGCAGGTGGGGGAATCAAGGGAGGCCGCGTGATCGGCGCCACCGACAAAAATGCCGGCGAACCGATCAGTGATCCGCAAACACCCGAGAATCTGGCTGCTACAATCTACAAATCACTCGGGATACCTGCTCAATCACATTGGAACGACCTGCTCGACCGCCCGATTCCCGTCTACAACGGCGTTCCCATTTCGGGCCTCACCTGAACAGAGACAGAGAAAGTGGGCCTTCCCGGCGAGTCCTGTTTGTGTCCCTGCAAAAAACTTTTTTCCCCCAGTCAGTTGGGCATATCTGGATTAAGGTGGATGCCGTTCCTGCACATGCTTTTGTACGCCTCAGGTTACGAATCTTCTGTTGTCTGTGAATCGGACCGCCCCAGGAACAATCCTGTCACCCAACAAGTTAAGGTGATGCCGAGATACCCGATGCCGATACCATAGGCTGAAAAAAGATAGGCCCCCTGATTCGCCTTTGTAAATGGCATGAAATAATCGACATTGTTGGCACTGACCTGAAATGCGTGCATCAATCCGGCAAAGGTAAACAGAGCCGCAATCAGGGACCAGATACCTGCGACAAAGAACCTGCGTTCAATCAGACAGGCCGAGAGGGCAGCCAGAATCATGCAGGTGAATATGTAACCTCGCTCCATCGAAATCAAACCACTGACAAGAAAACCGTTTACATCCGCACTCGCATTTTCTGTCAACAGCTCCTGTAGAGTTTTTCCACCAGAAGCGATAAACGAACCAAACATAATTGTCGCTCCCCAGGCAGCGATGGCAGGAAACAGGCCGATAGCCACTGCTGGTGCATGATGGGATTCCGTAGCCTGAAATGCCTGAGCAGTAATGATAACGCCGATCCAGAGCACGATCGCAACGCCGGCCTCGATCGGTACGATACTCGAAACCAGGCCAATCATCCCGGTGAAGCAGATTAGCGTAACAACAAGACCATTAATGATCGAATATCCGGCCCGTGAGCCGAGTGCCTTCCAACCGGGATGCCCGATGTAAATGGTCGTTGGGAAACAGCTACCGAAAAGCGCAGCCAACATCGTCCCCAAGCCGTTAATCGCCATCGAAGGGGCCGTTGCGTAATTGTCGCCTCCTGCCTGGGCCGATTCAATGTTCTGCAATGATCCAATAACATTAAACAGCCCCATCGGAATAATAACTGTCAAAAACCCGATCCATTGATTCCAATCCTGCAGCAGACCGATCAGTTCCTGCCCAAGAAACAGTGGCGGATTCCAGTCAAGAGCTTCGATTTGTGTCTTCACCGCCGAAGGATCCATCGTGCTGTTGAGCACCCAGACGGGCGGATTTTCCAGGTTCGGGGCAAGCACGGTTAACCCCCAGGCTGTGGCTGTTCCCGCCAAAACAGCCAGCAAACCGCCAGGCAGCCCCAAAGGGAAACGGCTACGGGAAAAAAGAGCGATCAGTATCAGTCCCATGGGAACCATTGAAATGAGCGGTTTATGGAAGATTTGCAGCGTGAAAGTCATGGCGATAAAACCGATAGAAATCCCGGCCAATGTCGAAAGCAGAGCGGCTCGTGGAGTATGTTTTCGAATTGCTTCAGCAAAAAAAGAGCAGACAAACTCGATGACGCCACTGCCGAAGCAGGCAACCAGTCCCATTTTCCAGGCGGCTTCGACACTCTCAGTTCGTGCGTAAACAGGAGCCATGACAAAGAAAATGTAAACCAGCATGGAGGGCGTGTTGATGCCGTAGGGGAGTGCGGTGACGTCACTACGTTCTTCACGTATGGCCAATCGACGCGCCTGCCAGGAATAAAAAAGGTTCCCAAACAGAATGCTGACCGCCGCCCCGGGAAAAATGAAGCGATACAGGTAAAACGCATTTTCACCTGTCATCCCGCAGATGAATGGATTGCTGCACAGTGCAACAATCGCCAGGAACTGCACCAGATTATCGATAAACAGGCCGAAGAATCCATCAATATCCCTCTTGACAAAAATTGGGTAATGCTGCGGCATCCTAATTTTCCATTCTGAAAATCGTGTCCTGTTGATTCTCCGATACAGTCCGGATCAATCATGTTTTCCAGGGGTAATTCAAACATGCCAAATAAGCTTCTTTCAGCAATGTCGGCTGGTTTTCTTTGACGGTAAAAAAGTAATCGCCGCCGGAGTCAATGATCTGTTTACAAATATCACGTTGACAAAACATGGC
>JALTOP010000224.1:0-2827 GCA_027000105.1 Planctomycetaceae bacterium
GGCGGGTTGCTGATGTACGGCATTCCGAATATGAAACTCGAAAAGCATATTGTCGAACGCCGCCTGGATTTATTGAGACAGGAAGGCGTTGAGTTCGTCACCAATACGGAAATCGGCAAAGATATACCAGCAGAAAAGTTGAGAAGCGATTTTGATGCGGTAATTCTCGCGGTGGGCTCAACAGTTCCGAACGATTTCTTCGCGAATACTCCCGGACGAAATTTGAACGGGATTCACATGGCGATGGAATTTCTCCATGCCAATACGAAAAGTCTTCTCGATTCCAATCTGGAAGATGGCAATTATATTTCTGCCAGGGACAAACATGTGATCGTGATTGGCGGGGGAGATACGGGTAACGATTGCATTGGAACCAGCGTGCGACACGGTTGTAAAAGTCTGGTCAATTTCGAAATTGTCCCGCAACCGCCTGAAAAAAGAGCGAGTGATAACCCGTGGCCGCAATGGCCCAAAATCTTCCGGACTGATTACGGTCACAAGGAAGCAGCGAGCGTGTTCGACTATTCAAGCGACCCGAACAAAACACTCAAAAACGATCCGCGGGAATACGCAATCCAGACGGTTGAGTTCCTGGGGGATGACCAGGGAAATGTGCGTGCGGTTAAAACGGTTCAGCTGGATTGGTCGAAACCAGCCGAGAACGGCGCCCCGTTCACTCCGATTGAAGGAACAGAAAAAGAGTGGCCGGCCGATCTGGTCTTTATGGCTCTCGGTTTTCGAGGTCCGGAACAGACATTGGTTGAGCAATTGAAACTTGAAACCGATACCCGCAGCAATTTCAAAGCGGAGTACGGCGATTACGCAACCAGCCTGGATGGCGTTTTCGCGGCGGGAGATTGCAGACGCGGACAGAGTCTGATTGTCTGGGCGATCAACGAAGGCCGTGAAGCTGCCCGCGAATGCGATCGCTATTTGATGGGCTCAACGCAACTGCCTTAGCAGCTGCCGTAGTGACTACGACAGCAGTGGCTGACCGTTCCGTCTGTAGCAGGATTCCGTAGGATTGTGGACAAAATGGAAGCCCCCTGGTAAGCTTCAGGGGCAGGTCTCTGCTTCTATATTACCAAATTTCTGACGGTCGTTTTTCTTGCGGCTTGCGTAGATATTCGTCGTTCCATTCCGGTAATAGCGACCGGAATAGACCAGGCCTTTCAGGTTTAATCGTGTTTGAAACCCAATTCACTAATCTTGACTGGGGCATCGTTGTTGTTTACCTCGTCGGTACCGGGGTATTCGGTATGTATGTCAATAAACACGTGCATAACGCTTCCGATTATCTGGTGGGTGGACGTGGGGCGGGAACTGCTTTGAGTATCGCCAGTTTCATTGGCACGGGGCTGGGACTGGTCACGTTGATGTATGCCTCGATGGATGGCTTTACCAAAGGGTTCAGCTATCTTGTGGTGCCCTTGATTGCGTTCGCAGTCTATCTGTTTCTTGGCACAAGCGGGTTTGCGATCAAGCGATTGCGGGAAATGAAGCTGACGACATTACCCGAGTATTTCGAAAAGCGGTTCAGTCGGCAGGCAAGAATCACCTCTGGATTGATCGCGGTTCTGGCAGGTGTGTTGAACATGGGACTGTTCCCGAAAATGGGAGCGACATTCATCACCTATGCAACCGGTTTGGGCGGCGAAAATGCAGAACTGACCGTGAATCTTATCACAACATTGCTGATTGTGATGGTTCTGGTTTATACCGTAATGGGGGGAATGGTGGCCGTTCTGGTGACCGATTATATCCAATTCCTGGTGCTGAGTTTGGGGCTGGGCCTGGGGCTCTGGTTCTGCTTTACCGATCTGGAGAGTCATCTTGGCTGGGCGAATATGGTTTCCACCTGGCAACAAACCAAAGGGGAAGCCGCGTTTAATCCCGTCCATGCAGAGAGCTACGGTTGGACCTACTTTTTCTGGCAGATTGTCCTGGTTTTTACAGCCGGGATCTGCTGGGCTCCCGAAGCAACCCGCGCCCTCACGACGCAGGATAGCGCCACAACAAAGCGAACTTTTCTGTTTGGTGCGCCCGGTTTTTTTGTCCGCATGGCGATTCCCGCTGTTTGGGGAATTGCAGCCTACACCTATGTTTTTCATCATCCCGAATTGCACGACTATTTTCTGGGTGAAAATGCAGCCGGGCATGCTTCCCAGGCGATGCCGCTACTTTTGGGGAAAATTATTCCGACCGGCTTTCTTGGCTTACTGGTCGCGGGATTACTCGCAGCGTTTATGTCTACCCACGACAGTTATCTGCTTTCCTGGGCATCGATTATTTCACAGGATATTATTGCTCCATTAAAAGGTGTCGATAAACTGACCGATCAGCAAAGTATTCTTTACACAAGAATATCGGTGGTGTTAATCGGTATTTTTCTGCTCATTTGGGGCATCTGGTATGAACTGCCGGAATCTGTCTGGACCTACATGAGCATTACCGGAATGGTTTATTTAAGCGGTTCCGCCACCGCCCTGATCGGCGGCATGTACTGGAAACGTGCTTCAACAACCGGTGCGTTATGGGCGATGTATGGCGGCTTGCTTGCGATATCCGGGCTGTTTGTCGAGCCGGTACAGGATTGGTACGAAGCGGAGTATGGGGCTTCTATCACCTATTGGTTTAATGGCCCGTCGCTGACGTTGGCTATTTTTGGAATCTGCATTCTGCTTTTTGTCGCAGGTTCGCTGCTGTTTCCCGATCGCGAGCAACTGTTGACGGCTCAGGAGAACGAATAATGGCGTTGGCATCAGTCTGGATAAAATTTTGGGAAGCGGTTCTGACCATCGGTTTTGGCAGTTTTGCCATTCTGGTT
>JALTOP010000224.1:2837-5076 GCA_027000105.1 Planctomycetaceae bacterium
ATGTGTTTCGCCTGTTCAAAAAACCGGACGCCTGTTCCTTAAAGAATGAAGATTCACGGGATTTAATCCGGGCGGAAAAGTTGCTCTGCCCGATTGTTTTGTTCAACCGGAATCGATTACCGCACTCAATCTAAAGAGCAGGATCTGGTTCCTGCGAGGTTCCCAGAAGACCGAGGATGATCATGGCGAACTGGCTGAGCACGAACAGCGACAGATAAAACAGGACTCCTTCGGTAAAGCCGTAGGCGTGCAATCCGACGCCGAGTTCGTTCACGCCGAACCAGCTCCAGGCGGTGGTGATGTTGCCTGCAACCGCGAGCATCGCCAGGCCGCGCGTTTTCACCATTCGATCCCAGCGGGCATGCAGAACCAGTGCAACCCAAAGGACAATGATCAGTGCTCCGTTTTCTTTCGGGTCCCACCCCCAGAAACGTCCCCAGGAATCATCGGCCCATAATCCCCCCAAAACGGTTCCAACAAAACTGAACCATAGCGCAAAGCAGAGTGTGCCGTAAATCATGCGTTCAAAAATTTTCTCTGTTGCTCGAGGTAATTGAACCGTTGTCGCATCTGGCGAGAATACCGTAGTGACCCCCGGAACTGAAACAAACAGTAGGGGAATCACGATCCGTAATGCGAGCGGGGCATCCCAAAACTGTTGTAAACCGACCGCAGCCGCGACTGCAGCTACAACTCCGATTAACGCCGGTGGATTTTTCCTGCTGACGTAAATCAATCCCAAAATCCCCGCGACAAATGTCGCGGCGTAACCGAGTGTGATACACACCACGTGGGTACTGAGCCAAAATTGTGTGTCAAGCACGGCTTGCAGCACAACGAAGGTGTCTCCATCGCCAGCCAAACCGTGAGCAATCCAGAGAGAGGCAAACCCGGTCACTGTTGCCAGGACAATTCCAATGCCCCGTTTGAAAATCAGTTCCAGAATCAATCCACACAACACGCCGGCCCATCCAATAAACACGGCAGAGGAATACAGATTCGTCACCGGAGGACGCCCGGATATTTCGATCCTCGCCCATAACGCCCAACTATGAACACAGAATGTCAACACGATCAGCGCCAACGCGCTGCGGTTCAGCACGTTCATCGCGGAGGGGAACAACCAGCCGAATATCGCCAGCACAAACGCAAACAGATACAGAAACGCAGGCCAGAACAACGGCGAAAAGTGATTGAATCGGGCTTCGAATTCGATTTTGGACAGATCCAGTTTTTCGACATCCGTTTTATCCAGCAACGCCAGGTATTCTCCCACCGCTTTATTGAAAGCAACCGGCTTGTGATCGGAATAGGCATTGACAATTTCCGTGAACTGTTTGGAAAACGGGTTTGCCTCTGCTTTGAATGCTTTGGAGTAAATCAGATCGAACAGAAAAGCCTTGGCGTATGTTTCCCACTCGTCCCGTTTCAGGGATTTTTCCAATCCCTTTGAAGTTGACTCGACGGGGGGAATCAGCAACGGCGGATGGGCTTGATCAATCTGCCTGACCATGAACATCGCCCGCATCATTTGCTCGTTCACATCTTGCGAGTTGATGTCGATGTGAGGAGGAACCATGGAAGCTTTCAGCAGGCCGATCAGTCCAATTTTACGATCCAGTTCGAGCACTTTCTTTTGATACAACGAAAGGCTTTCCGGCGATTTCCTCTGTTGCTCACTCGCTTCCTGAACCGCTCGGGCGAAGGGGCTTTTTTCATTTTCCTTGCCCTGATCCTGTTTGCCTCGGATTTCTCTCAATGAGTAGCGATGCGATTTTCGGCGTTCCAAATTTAATGTCGAGAGGAGTTCATCATTCTCAATACGTATGACCGGGCGATCCATCGCGATTTCAGAATCGCTGATCAATTCCAGTAACCACTGCGTGGCCGGAATTGTCCTGGGTTCTTTGGCATCCTTTTCCTCTTTTTTCTGGTCTGTTTCCTGGGCCGGTTCCAGCCGAATCGTTTCCCGATTGCAGAGGATTCGCATCGAATTGCGGGCGAGTGTATCGATCGGTTTCACGCGTCCCTGATAGACAACCGGGATTTCGCCGAATTTGAAATAGTTGAATTCATCCGCAGGAACGACCGGAACTTTCGCCAACCCGTAGAGCCAGTAGCCGCATACGCAAAACAACGCCAGCGGCATGACAATGCCGGCTATTGACCCTCCCGGCTTTTCGCCGGCTTCCTCATCGGACGAGGCAAATTCCAACTTGCCGCTGGCGTTGTTTTGCGT
>JALTOP010000225.1 GCA_027000105.1 Planctomycetaceae bacterium
ACGATGTCACGTTCAGCATTGGTGACGGGTTACGCCCCGGCGGCTTGGCTGATGCGACCGACCGTGCCCAACTGGCGGAACTGTGCGTTCTGGGCGAATTGACCGAACGCGCCTGGAAACAGGGGGTGCAGGTGATGGTCGAAGGACCGGGGCACGTTCCGTTCGACCAGATCGAGTACAACATGAAATTGCAGCGCAATCTCTGTCACGGTGCCCCGTTTTATGTGCTCGGGCCGTTGGTGACGGATATCTTCCCCGGTTACGATCATATTACCAGCTGCATTGGCGCAACCGCTGCGGCTTACCACGGGGCGGCAATGCTCTGTTACGTCACACCGAAAGAACATCTCGGCCTACCGAAAAAAGATGATGTCAAACAGGGTTGCATTGCGTACAAAATTGCGGCACACGCCGCCGATGTCGCCCTCGGTATTCCCGGCACACGGGATCGCGATGACGAACTGACCAAAGCGCGAGCCGCCCTGAATTGGGAAAAGCATTTTGAACTCAGTTTCGACCCCGATGTTGCCCGCGCGTATCACGATGAAGATCTCGATGTCGATACCGATTTTTGTGCGATGTGCGGGCACGACTGGTGCAGCGTCCGCATTTCCCGCGAAATCATCGAATTCGCTTCCGGGAAAGATGCCAACTACGCTTGGGAGAAGGCGAAGAAAACAGCCGCGTTGTCTCCCGAACAACAGGAAATCCTCAAACAGCGTGGTGTGCTCAGCCCCGATGAAATTCACAAACTCGCTTCGAAAACAAAACAGAAAATGGGAGCAGACGCAGAAAAGGCGACCTGCCACAGCGACTACGTCGATCCTGAAACCGCTCAAAAAATACAGCGGGAAGTCATCGCGTTGGACATCAACTACTCACGGACAGCGGCCCCCTGCATCCGGCTTTCACCCCTTAACTCGACATCCGTTTTCACCGGCAAACCAGAAACGGGTAAGCCGGGGACTGGTGGATCGGGCGAAATAGAATAGACGAACCGGCCGATACAGAGGAATCGGAACAGGCTCCAACAAAAAAGCCACACACAATAATGTGCGTGGCTTTTTGAACCGGCAATCGACGCCTCTCATCCAAACATCATTCAAGCCTGCATCAGTCCATCAGGTCTTCTGCCTTCACCTTGATGACCCCCAGGTCAACGGTCTGACCATCTTTCAGATCAATCTTGATATCCCTTTCGCCATCTTTCTTGACGTAACCGGGAATTTCGTGCCAAATGCGGAACTTCTGTTTTCCAGCCGGGACGAGCTTGATCGTAAACTTCCCCTGCTTATCGGTCACGACAGCATAGGGGTGTTCTACAACGAACCACTTGGCAGACATCCAGGGGTGGATATCGCAGGTCACCTGCATGGGGAGCGGCTCCCCTTTTTTGAAATCGACGGTAATCCCCTTTTTGTCGTTGGCTGCAACCAACTGATTCAAACCGCTGTTGCGCAACGGGAAAGTGTGCACATTGTGACCACAGGCATCGCTGTTGGTGACGTTCACCTTCTGGTCTGTCCTGACAACCATCACGTGCGGCACGAAAACACAACCCTTGTTATCGAAAGTCACGCTTTCCTGAGCCGGTTTCTTCAGATCGGGGTGAATATCGACCTTGCCACGACGTTTGTAAAGGTAAACAAAACAATTCGCCAATCCCCCGTCTTCACCGACAACCAGCTTATCGTTGGGGATATCGTTGGCGGCGCAAACATTCGCATCCTTGACCGTGGAATCTCCCTTGGTAACCAGCAGGGGTAACTTGGGAGGTGTCCCTTCGACGACAATTTTTCCGGTGACAGTTCCCCACCCCTGGGCGAAAAGGGATTGCCCACTCAACAGGACGACAACAGACAGAATTCCAGTCAATTTCTTCATTAGATGATTCCTCTCAGAATAGTTGTGATGTTTCAAGTCTCAACAGATTCCCGTTGGGAACGCTGCGACGCATGGCGCAACCGACAACGTCGGAACCGCGCCCCAATCCGGTACGATTACCCGGGAAACCGTCTTGGAGTCACCGAAGGCAGGTCAAGCGAAGCGGACAGGCACGTCACGATACGCTCTCTGTTGGCAGGATGGACAAAACGCCCCCCACATCGTAACAAAGATTAAATGGATCAGCGAGTCTTTATTTCCCTATTTTTTCAAAAAAGAACATCATTTTTCAATCAATCCGGAATATCTTCACATTGACGGACTGCATGACCACCCGTATTGCCTCTCGGTGAGCGATTGGTTTGTATCCCGGACGGGTCATTCGCTATCCTTCGTCGGAAACCATCTTTGTATGGCGTAAAAAAACTGGAACTGCATTAGAACACAAGAAGACGAACAATGGCTGACTACGCGGATCGACTTCACAACGCGATCAGGATAAAGGGAACCCCTGCACTTGTCGGCCTGGATCCACGGTTTGAACAACTGCCTACTGAAGTTGTGCAAAATGCTCGTGAGTCATCCAGTGACGAAAATGAAATAGCCGCGATCGCGTTTGAGGAATTCTGCAAACGAATTATCGACGTGGTCTGTTCACTGGTTCCCGCAGTCAAACCACAAGCTGCATTCTTTGAGCAGCTTGGTGCAGCCGGTTGCCTGGCGTTACAGCGGGTGATTGCCTATGCGAGGAAAGCCGGTTTGATCGTAATCTGTGATGCCAAACGGGGGGATATCGGCTCGACGGCTCAAGCGTATGCCCAAGCGTATCTGGCGGGGGAGGATCCACAAGCGGCCCCGTTTGCGGCCGATGCCCTGACGGTGAATCCGTATTTGGGGACAGATACACTCGAACCGTTTATCGAGACCGCAGCGCAGCGTGACGCAGGGCTCTATGTGCTGGTACGTACCAGTAATCCCGGCGCGGCAAGTTTTCAGGATCACACCGAGCAGAATCAAAAGTTGTATCAGAAAGTTGCCGCATCGGTCGAGGAAGCGGCCTGCCGGGCAGCATCGACAGCCAATGGAAACTATGGATTTATCGGGGCTGTTGTCGGAGCAACCTATCCGCTTGAACTCCAGGAACTTCGTCAGGCAATGCCTCACGTTCCCCTTCTCATTCCCGGTTACGGCGCTCAAGGGGGAGGAGCAGCCGATATCGCTTCTGCTTTCGACTCGGACGGTTTGGGGGCACTCATCAACAGCTCGCGAGGTATCAATTTCGCTTACAACCGAGAACCGTACAAGGAACAGTTTTCGCCCGAGCAATGGGAACAGGCAATTGAACAGGCAACTCGGGATATGATCCAGGATCTCGCTGCCCAGACACCCGCGGGCAGACTGAGGCAAAAGGGATAGAGAGCCTTACATTTTGGCCTGCTGGAGAAATTTTCTGATCTTTTCGGGAGATTTCAACCCTTCAGTTTCCACGCCGCTGGCAACATCCACTCCCCAGGGATGTACCTGATGAATCGCCTGGGCGACATTCTCCGGCCCGAGACCGCCCGCCAGAATCAAAGGCGGCCAGTTCTTGTAATCGTATTCCGTAGCAAGTCTCCTCCAATCGACTCGATGCCCGCTGCCCCCCCATTCTCCCGGAACCCGTGCATCAATCAGACATGCCTTCAGTTGCGTACCTGCCTGTTTGAGTTTTGGCAGTCTATCTTTCAATTCCGCCAGTCCGTCGTTCCCCATCCGATGCACCCAGATGATCGGCAAGTCACGAAGCTCAACAGCCTGTTCAATCGAATAATCGCCGTGTAACTGAATGAGATCAAGCGGAACGGTTTCGTGGATGCTGCGAATTTGCCCGGGCGGGGAATCGACAAAAACACCGACTTTGCTAACGTTGTTATCGAAGCAGGCTGCAATTTGACTGGCATTTTCCGGAGTAACGTAACGGGGAGATTTTGTGTAGAAATTCAAGCCGATGGCGTCAATTTTCTCCGAGGCAACAGCGCGGGCCTGTGAAGCTGTTGTAAATCCACAAATCTTTACCCACATAAACAAGACTCCGCTCACGACTGCTGGAACGCACCTGATTTGCAACCGCTCTTTGCAACTCCCCGCCTGCTTGCCAAACATACCGTTGAACTGTACTTTACAGGCAATTCCATCATCGTCAATCGAGAGAGAAACTGAATGAACATTGTCATCCTGGGAGCAGGGACGGTTGGAACATCGATCGCCGAACTGTTGTGTGAAAATAACCACAATGTCCGGCTTGTCGATTCCTCCCGACAGGCTCTGGAACAATCCGGGGAAGGGCTCGATATTCAGACCATACATGGTTCCGGTTGCGATGCCGTTACCCTTTTCCAGGCGGATGTTTCCTCGGCTGATCTTTGCCTGGCGGTAACCAGCCATGATGAAATCAATCTTGTTGGCGCTTCGCTGGCACGAGCCATGGGGGCAAAACGGAGCATTGCCCGGATATTCAACCCGAACTATCGCGACTTCAGCACCTTCGATTATCAACGGCATTTCGGCATCGACAATCTGCTCTCGCTGGAGCATCTGACGGGGTTGGAATTGGCGAAATCGATCCGCAGTACCGGTCTGTTTACGCTGGAAACTTTTGCGCGAGGGGGAATTGAAATTCAGGAAGTCGAAGTGCAGAGCGGTTCGAAAGTGATTGGGCAGTCTCTGCGGGATATCAAACTTCCGGCTCAGGTGCGGATTGGTCTGGTTTCCAGTCAGGGGAAATCATACATCCCGCATGCAGACGATTCCTTTCAGGCCGGCGATCACGTTACTCTTGTGGGAGAACGTGATGCCGTTCGCGGTGTTGTCAAAATGTTCCAGCACAAGCCGCCCAAGCGACTTGATGTCATCATCGCAGGCGGAGGAGAAATCGGCTTCAATCTTGCCAAGTCGCTGGAGGGGGAACGCTTTCGGGTGGTCATCATGGAAGCGGATGAAGATCGCTGCCAGTACCTGGCCCGACAACTCTCAAAAACGACTGTTCTCCACGCGGAAGCGACCAGACGCTCGGAAATGGAAGAGGCACGCGTCGGAAATGCTGATGTGTTCGTCGCTGCAACAGGCCGAGATGAAGACAATATCATTTGCGGAGTCGAAGCGCGTGAATTGGGGGCCGAGCGGATTTTGAGC
>JALTOP010000226.1 GCA_027000105.1 Planctomycetaceae bacterium
AACTGCCAGATGGTTTTTTGAGCAACATGGGGCGACCTGTTCGAGAAAGCTCATGTGAATGCGAGCGGGTTAATGAAGTCCAGCTAGGCCCTGTTATGGCGATGGTTTCCGGCCCTACTGTTGCCAGCGCGATTGCCGACCCGTCCAACGCGCTGCCCCAGTTGGTCAAGGAAAATACAGATAACAAGCAGCTCATCAATGAACTGTTCCTGAGAATACTCAACCGCCCGGCTACTGCGAAGGAGACGGAAGTCTGCCTTTCGGCGTTCCGTGCTGTTGATCAGGATCACGCATCGCTTGTGGAACAACTCGCCAAGAAAGAAGCCTGGTGGAAGCCGATCAAGGCTCGGAAGGAGAAGGAACGGCTCGAGGCCATTGCTTCCGCAGAAGCCGCCTTGAAAGCGTACCGCGATAAAACGGCACCGCATGTGGCTGAACAGAAAAGAAAGCGAGCGGAGCGAATCGCAGTTGCCAAAAAACAGCTCGCTGATTACGAAGCAACCTTGCAGGCACCGTTTGCCGAATGGGAAAAGAAGATGAAAGGTTCACTGAAACCGTGGACGGTCTTGAGACCTTCCAAACTTATCGCCAGTAACAAGGCGGAACTGAAAGTTCTTGAAGACGGTTCAATTCTTGCCACTTTGAAAGACGGACAGGGCAATTACTCACTGACGGCTCAGACCGATCTGACTGACATCACCGGCCTTCAGATTGAAGCGTTGACCGATCCTTCTTTACCACGCAATGGCCCGGGGCTGGCTTCGGATGGCAACTTCGTGTTGACGGAACTGGAAGTTTTTGCGGGACCGAGGTCTGATCCCTCAAAAGAGCAGAGACAGGAATTGCACAAAGCTCAGGCGGATTTCAGTCAGGCGAATTACTCCATTCAATCGGCCATCGATGGCAAGATGAATCCATCAGCCAACGGATGGGCGGTTTCGCCACAAACGGGCAAAACGCACTGGGCAACGATTGAATTCAAAAAACCTGTTCATTTCGAGGGGGGCACTCGTCTCAGGTTCGTCCTGCACCAGCGTTTCCAGAGCAAGAAACACTGGCTGGGGCATTTCCGGATTTCTTTGACAAATTCCAAAGGGCCGATTCAGCCGGCTGTTCCACTGAAAATTGCTGAATTGCTCGAAATCCCCAAAGAAAAGCGGACTGAACAGCAGACAACCGCCCTGTTCTCGGCATTCAGAGAGCGGGATGAAGAATTGAACAGGAAAAAAGCAGCTTTGGCCAACGCAAGTAAACCGTTACCAGCTGATCCCAAACTGCAGGAACTCCAAAAAAAGGCTGAATTGGCCAAACTTCCCGTTGCCGACGATCCTGGATTGGTTCAATTGCGCAAAGATGTCGAAATGAGTAATAAACTATTGACCAATAAACGGCTGACCGCTGCCCAGGATCTTGCCTGGGTGCTGATTAACAGCCCGGCGTTCCTGTTTAATCGATAACCGGTTTTCTCTACCAAATTCTTTCAAATTCTTTTCTCGTACAGTCAAACTCACCTTCACACAACGGAGAATAAAAAATGTTCAGAATCAAGGGACAGGCCGGTAAGGACTTGTGCGATTCCCATCTCGGTGTCACACGGCGGGATGTTCTGCGAGTCGGCGGTTCAGGTATGCTCGGCATGGGACTCGGTTCGCTGCTGCAACTTCAGGCGGCATCGGCGGCCAGCAAGGATACACCGGGAATTCCCGGCTGGGGAAAGGCAAAGTCAATCATCATGGTCTACCTCCAGGGAGGACCAAGCCATCTCGATTTGTGGGATCCCAAGGAGAATGTTCCTGATAAAGTCCGTAGTGTTTTCAAGCCAATCGATACGGTACTGCCCGGCACCAAAGTGACGGAAATCCTTCCGAACGTCGCCAAAATTCTCGATAAAACAACGCTCATCAACTCGATGAGCTACACACCGAACGGTCTGTTCAATCATACCGCTGCGATCTATCAGATGATGACCGGTTACACGACAGACAAGGTCTCGCCCTCCGGCCAGCTTGAACCGCCCAGTCCAAAAGATTTTCCTAACTTCGGCTCCAACATTATCCGGATGAAGCCAACCGACACGCCAATGCTGCCATTTGTCATGCTCCCGCGCCCGCTCCAGGAAAGTAATGTGGTCGGCAAAGGAGGCACCGCCGGGTTCCTGGGGAAAGGATTCGATCCCTACACCCTGTATCCGGATGGCGATGACATGGATATGTCGAAAATGGATCACATCAAAATTGATGACCTGAAACTGCGTCCCGAAGTTTACGCATCCCGTTTGGAACGCCGTGCGAAACTGCGAAACGCGATTGACGGCCTGATGCCCGAAATCGATCGGGCGGTCGCCAAAACCAACTTGAATGAATACTACGATCGGGCGCTGAACCTGATCGTTTCCGGTCGTGCCCGGGATGCGTTTATGATTGAACGGGAACCATCCGCAATTCGTGACCAATATGGCCGCAACACATTTGGTCAAAGCTGCCTGCTTGCCCGGCGGTTGGTCGAAGCGGGAACCCGGGTTGTGGAAGTCATTTGGCCCAAGGTGGCCAACTCCGACAATCACTCCTGGGATCATCACGTCGGCTTGACCGAGCGAATGAAAAACCGTTCCGGGCCGATGCTTGATCAGGGACTGTCCGGATTGATCAACGACCTGGATGATCGTGGCATGCTGGATGAAACCCTGGTTGTCGCAGTCGGAGAGTTCGGTCGATCCCCGCAAAAAGGAGTTAGCACCTCGGGCAACGGAAACAGTGCGGATGGTCGCGACCACTGGCCGTACTGTTACACCGCCCTTGTCGCGGGAGCGGGAATCAAACGGGGAGCGGTTTATGGGAAATCGGATAAAACGGCTTCTGCGCCGCTGGAAAACCCGGTTCATCCCGGTGAACTGCTCGCGTCAATCTACCACTCATTCGGCATCCACCCGGAAACAATTGTCTACAACCACCTGAATCAACCGCGTGAACTGGTAAAAGCCCAGAAGATTGACGGTATTTTCGCGTAGGCTCAACCGGAACGGGCGTGGGCAATCGATAACCGTCGGATAGATGGGTAACATCAATGGAGTTTCTCACAAATGATGAGAGACTCCATTTTCCCTATCATTTCGTATCTGTTTCCATAGCGGAACTTCCCTGAGGAATCCCGTAGAATATCCGACCGGTCTGATATCTGTCTGGTCTGCTGTTTGTGAATGATGTCCAACTCCGACGAACAACGTGATCCTCTGGAAGTCCTTTTCAGCGAGTTCCTACAACGGAAACGTGAGGGAGATCCGGTCAGCGTAGAAGAATTTGCGAATGCGCATCCCGAGTTGGCGGAAGAAATACGCGAACTGTTCCCGACCCTGGCCTCTCTGGAAAAAGCCCGCTCTTCGCAAGGTACCAATGATCCCTTTCGCGCAGGAGGTGATGTTTCGGGCGGGTTGATGCTGGGAGAATATCGTCTTCTCCGGGAAATCGGTGTGGGGGGGATGGGGATCGTTTATGAAGCGATGCAGGAAACGGTTCAACGGCGGGTCGCTGTCAAGGTGTTGCCGCAGGAATTTTCCCAGCAGGAAGTCCGGCGCAACCGCTTTGTGCAGGAAGCCCGCACGGTCGCCAAACTCTCATATCGCAACATCGTTCCGATTATCGATTTTGGAGAGTCCAATGATCGTTACTATTTTGCGATGCGACTGATCCAGGGCGTTGGTCTCGACTGGATCATTTTACGTTTAAGTGAGGACAACCGTCCGCTGACCTCAACCGAGGTCCTTCGCCACTTTCAACAACAGGGCATCCCGCTTTCTGAACAGGATAACACACCAGGCGATGACAGCCTGGCAGATGAATTCAATTTTACCACTTCTCCAAATGAAACCCCGGAACCGGAACACAAGTGGATATTGAAACACGATTCCTGGCGGCAAATTGCCCGCATCGGCCTGCAGGCTGCCCGGGCGCTCAACCATGCCCATCAGGCTGGAGTGCTGCATCGCGATATCAAACCGGGTAACCTGCTGCTCGACAGTGATGGCGTGATCTGGATTACCGATTTCGGTCTGGCAAAATCGGAAAACGAACTGTCCCTGACCGCTCCCGATGATGTCGTCGGAACATTGCGATACATTTCCCCCGAACGTTTTCATGGACAGGTTGACGCCAGAAGCGATATTTACGCTCTCGGACTGACATTGATCGAGTTGTGCACCCGGAAATATGTTTTCGAACAGGTCGAACGAACGGAAATGATTCGCAATATCATGGAGGGGAATGTGATCCCGCCACGCGAAATCAATCCTGATGTCCCGGAAGCACTGGAAAACATTCTTCTAAAGGCGACGGCGAAGAATCCGGAAAATCGATACCAGAGCGCGGCGGAAATGGCAGAGGATCTTCGCAACTTCTCCCGTGGCTTTCACGTGAACCCCTCTCTGGCAGATCAACCGGGCAAATGGACTGAATTTTTACGCAGGAATTGGTTGACGGTGCTGCTGGGCGGATTGTGCCTGATTCAGACAGGGTTATTATTGATGCCCTCTGCGAATAAAACGCAGAAAATGCAAAATTTACAAATCCCTCAATCAACACGGCAGGAATGGCAGGCCCGTCTGGATGCCCTCGATGCTCTCTATTATCAGGCCATACAACAGGATATTTCGGCCGATATTGAGAATATTTCCATCATCCAGCCGCTTCGCAAGGACAGTCTGGAGCGATATGCACTGGAAAACCTGCTGCCGCTTTACACTCAGCTGAAAAAAGAAGCGGTCAATTTTCCGGGCAATCAGGCACAGAAAGTTGATAAACGCATCAAACTGATACTGAAATTGCTCACTTAAAAGAATTTGAATATAATCGGGCAAGCCGACAACTGTTCTGTTCTCTGTTCATTGTTGAACAGTGGTAGGCGTACCTGTCTGAAAGTTTCAAACCTACCAACGACATGAATCGTTCGGCTGCCGGTTTCGATGGTTCCCTTCTGAAGCAACAAATCGATTGGTCTGCGTCAATACCCCACTTTCGCGGAATCACCA
>JALTOP010000227.1 GCA_027000105.1 Planctomycetaceae bacterium
TCTTGAGCAACTCCAATGTCTGTTCCAGTGGAACCCCGTGTTCAAGGTGTGCAATGATTTCTTTATATCCCAATCCCTGCACGGCGGTTCTTCCGGGAGGCGGATCGCGTTGCAGGAGTCGTTTGACTTCATCGATCAGCCCTTGCTCGATCCTCAGATCGACTCGGCGGTTGACACGCTCGTAAAGCCAATCGCGGTTCGGATGAAGCCAGAATACTTTTCGGGGACGAAGTTCGGGGGGCAGTTCCGGTTGCTGTTGCTGTTCGGACAGTGGTTTTCCGGTTTGGCGAAAGACCTCCAGGGCACGAATGATGCGGCGTTGATCGCGCGGATGCAGTTTTTTTGCGGATACCGGGTCGCATTCCGAGAGTTTTCGGTGGAGATAGCCGGGCGTTTCCGCCTCCTGCCGTTCCGCCAAATTGCGAAAATCCCAATCAGCGGGAGGCCCTTCAAAAACTCCGCGTAAAACAGAACGCAGGTATAAACCGGTTCCCCCGACAAACAAAGGAGTTCTGTTTCTGGATAAAATATCCCGCACGGCCAGTTCCGCCTGTTCCATATATTCCGCAAGGCTGTATTCTTCGCTTGGATCGATCAGATCGATCAGGTGGTGAGGAACCTGCGATTGTTCCCAGGCGGTCGGTTTGGCTGTCCCGATATCCATTTCCCGATAGATTGCCATCGAATCAAGCGAAAGGATTTCCGCATCAAGCAGATGCGCCAATTCGATCGCGGTGGCACTTTTCCCACAAGCGGTAGGCCCGGCCAGAAACCAACATTGCTGCAGTAACTCATTCGGTATAGACATCAGAAAAGCTTTGGAAGATCATCAATGAAAATCTTTTTGCAGAATATAATTGCAGGATATTTATGCGGAGGTTACGCGGAGTTTACGCAGAAAACCGTTCCGAATAAAAGATGAAAAACGTGGCGGATTTTTCGTCATCGTTCACCGTCATTCAGCATCATTCATTCCGATCATCGTCGTCATCAAGTTCGTCATCAAGTTCGTCGTCAGGATCGTAATCGGGATGCAGGGGATCTTCCGGATTGAAGAAGAAATCGCCCAGGCCCATCGGCAGGATGTTGCCCCCCAATGCCTGTTTTCTTTTTTTGGCGAAATTTTCCAAATCGGTCGCCTCTTCCCCGAGACAGTTTGAAAGCGCTTCTTCCCAAATCTTTTCCTGTGAAAGCGGATGTTGTGAATTCTGGGCGATGCGTTTCAGCGTATATCGTAAAACATTGAGACCATCCCGAGTGGAAAAGTCGAGTTTAAGCGAGTGTGACTGTTGCAGGAATTCGACGGTCAGGTTCAACAGGTCTTCATCGGCAAAGGGAAGATGATACTTCAGAATCGCGATTTCATCTTCCCGAGAGGGATAGCTCAATGTGAGTGTTGGTTGCAGGCGGCTGAGGATATAGTCAGGGATTTCGAAAGTCGATTCATCATCGTTCATCGTGACAGCACATCGAAAATCGGGAGAAGCCTTGATCGTGATCCCTGCCACGATCGACTCCACATAGCGACGATGATCGAGTAACGGGGCCAGCGAGGCCCACGATTTTTCGTTCATGCGGTTCCCCTCGTCCAAAATGCAGATGCCTCCAGTCAGCATGGCCGAGACAAGAGGAGAAGCGTGATACTGAATGGTTCCCTGTTCCCCCAGAACCGGCGTAACAAGTAAATCTTCCGGTCGGGTATCAGCGGTGCATTGATAGATATAAGCCGATTGCTGACGTTCGCGGGCAGCAGCAAGCGCCAGGGTTGTTTTTCCGATCCCGGGTGTTCCAATCAAACGGGGGGTCAGCGCCAGATCCTGTTCGTCAATCACCAGCCAGCAAGCCAGTATCTGCTTGAGAACTTCAGTTTGGCCGATCCAGGGACTCTCGCTCAAATCCGGTTGGGCCAGGTGCAAGGTCACGCCGTCAACTTCAACATGTTCGCTCATGTATAGATTCTGTTCCTGTTTTATATGTTTTATATTTCAGCCTTCTCAAAGTTTTTGTGGTCGACCTCATGGACGATTCTACAGTTTAGGGCAGATTCACATTCTTCACATTCGACCTTCCTGAGTGTGCATGTTATGATCACGTTATGATGCTGTGCATGTCATGATCAGAACTGTTTGCACCAGAACTGTTTGCAGTCGTGCGGAAATCAGGCCTTTTCCGATATTTTTGCAATCAGAACTGATCGATCAGACAGCCGGGAGTTAACAAACAGGGATATTTACCAGGGGTATTTACGGTGCAGATGAATCGAATTTCAACAGGGACACCCATTCTGCTTTCATGGTTCATTCTATGGGTTGGAGCGGCGGCGCCAATCGGGGCGGCTGAAAAAAGTGGCCCGAGTTGGGAAGTACGTGATAAAGACCGCATTGTTCTGCTCGGGAACACTTTTATCGAGCGGGAAAATAATTACCCGATGATAGAGCTTTCACTGCGACTCGCCTTTCCCGATCTGGATTTCTCTGTTCGCAATCTCGGTTGGTCAGGGGATAATGTGTGGGGGGAATCGCGGGCGTATTTCGGGACTGTCGAACAGGGCTACGCCCATATTCTGGAATATGTCAAGTTGAACGACCCGACATTGCTGATTGTCAGCTATGGACAGAACGCGGCATTTGCGGGAGAAGCGGGGCTTGACGTTTTTCTGAAAAAATATGCTTCACTGCTGGATGATCTACAGAGCAGGAATCGTCGAATCGTTGTTTTGGGGCCGACTCCGGCGGAAGCAGTCATTCTGTCTCAACAGGAAGCGGAGGAGATCAACAGAAACCGTAAAATTTACAGTGATGCGATTGAGAGCCTGTGTGCGTCGAAACAGATCGCGTTTGTCGAGATGCTGGAGCGAATGCAGCAACTGAAGAAGAAACTGCATCTTGCCCAGTTGACCACGAATGGCGTTCACTTCAATCAACTCGGATACGCGGTGGCGGGCGAGGCGATTATCAATTCACTCGGGAAGTCTCTTGTCGAAAATGATCAGCTTTTGTTGACCGATTCGCAGTTTCAGGCTGTCAGCAAACCGTTGTTGCAGGGTATTTTGAAAAAGAATGAACTTTTCTTCTACCGATTTCGTCCGCAGAACGAAACCTATTTACGCGGTTTCCGTAAACATGAACAAGGGCAAAACGCGAAGGAAATTTATGAATTTGATGCGCTGGTCGCCGAGCAGGAAAAAAAACTGGCTCCGTTGACCAAAGCCGTCAGAAAAGCGTGGTGGAAATAGACGCGAATCGGGCACGAAGAGTTTCCGCTGCGTCCTTTGCAGGAATATTATCGGATTAAGCCGGAGAAGGTTGCCTTCGTGTCCTGTGTGCTGCCTTTCTGTCTGCAAGTTATTTTGTCTGGAAATGGGGCGTGTAAGCAAACTTGGTACAACCAGACACATCCTGGTGTCAATCGCCTTGGCATTGATCTGCCACAGTCAATCAGAACTGACGAAGTCTCGGAGTCACTCGACAGGGCCGAAAGGCGATGTTCGCATTGAATTAGAATGAAGCGGGTGGAGCATGAATCGGGTACATATTGTCGGGCGGAAAAATAGTGGAAAAACGACACTGATCGTCGAATTGGTAGAATGGTTGACTCAACAGGGGTATCGAGTCGGGACGATCAAGCATACGCATCATCACCACGAGTTGGACACACCCGGAAAAGACTCTTTTCGGCATCGCGAGGCTGGTTCCAGTGCTGTCGGGATCCTCTCCCCCGCCATGAACGCCCTCTTTTGGCCCAATCCTGAACCGGAAAAAATCGGAGAGGATGCGAGTGAAAGCCGGGGTGAGGAAAGGTATCAACTATTTCATTCGTTGATGAATCAGTGCGATCTGGTTTTGGTGGAAGGGGACTCCCAAACGGCAGCGATGAAGCTGGAGGTCTGGCGGGCCGAAAATACCGACGAACCGATGATCGCCCAAGGTGAGAATTTTTCAGCCCTGATTACCGATGACAAATTCGAAACCGATCTGCCTGTTCTACTCCGCAGTGATATTCCGACTCTGGCAGCCTGGATTCTTGAGCATAGCGGGATCGGTAGCAGGTAACGCTGACAGTAACCTGTCGGGATTCTTGCCCGGACGGGATTTTTCATAATTCCCATGAAGGCTGGCAGGCAAACTCGCGAAGCGCAGCTTGAGCGACTATCTGCGGGCAAGACCAGACAAGAAAGAACATCGATTCCCGCACGGTTCTTTCTGCCAGATGCCCGTGCACGAATCCTCTCCCCTTCGCGGCGGTCAGGTAAGCCTGAGAGGCGCGTAGCACCAATGAATTCGAACGTGTGCGCAGGTTTTGCGGTGTCAACTTTTCATCTTCACAGAAATCCGACTGGGCGGAATCGAGGTCGTTCAGCAACTCGTTCAATTCGGCGTTCAGTTGCCCGTATTCTTCCTGAAGTTCAACGCGGTTTTCAGCTTCCACGGAAAGAGCACGAATCGCCCGGCGGGAAACACCGGTTGCGATCAGGCTTGTCGTTAAAGAGCCGGTTCCTCCCCCTCCCGATTTCATGATATTTTCCGCAGGCCCGGCTACCAGGTTTTCCTGCGGAATGAAGACATCTTTCAGGTGCATGTTACCGGTCGCAGAGGCTGTCAACGCGAGCATCTTGACGGGTTCGCCCAGTTCGACTCCTTTCAGATCGGTTGGCATTGCCAGCAGGATCTGTTTGCCATCCTCGATGGTTGCGCCGGTCACAAGCAGATCGGCGTGAATGGCACCGGTAATCCAGGGAACCATGCCGTTCAGAACGAATCCTCCGTCTGTTTGGCGAGCTGTCACCATCGGTCTGGCCAGGTGTTGACCGGAGCTGGACAAATGGGAAATTCCTACTGTTGCAAATTTTCTGCCGGAAGCAAGATCAGGAAGAACCGACTGTTTAAGTGATTCATTCGAACAGGCTACCAACCTTTGGATGGCTGCATTTCGTTGGGAGAGAACAAAAGAAGTTGTCAGGCAGGCTGAGGTGCAATCCAGGTAGACTGTATCCAT